>DNDO01000218.1:18458-21005 GCA_003484265.1 Anaerolineae bacterium | reverse complement strand
TTTCCTCGTATAATCAAATTTGCGATTAACCATCAGACAACACCTTACCCCGAAAATATACCAGGAGCATGAATGAAATTTGAAACATTAGCCATCCACGCAGGGCAGGAGCCCGACCCCAATAATGGCGCAGTAATGACACCCGTGTACTTTACGTCTACCTATATGCAAGACGGCGTTGGCAAACCGCGCCAGGGATATGAATATTCACGTACGATGAACCCCACACGCAAAGCCCTGCAGGATTGTCTCGCTGCGCTCGAAAGCGGGCAACATGGACTTGCATTTGCCTCTGGACTCGCCGCAACTGATACCGTTCTTCGGCTATTGGATGCGAACTCACACGTACTGGCAGGCAACGACGTCTACGGCGGAACGTTCCGTTTGTTCGACAAAGTTCTGCGCCGCTTCTCTCTGGACTTTACATTTGCCGACACCACCGATCCCGAATCTGTCGCTGAGGCATTGACTCCGTCAACCCGCCTCGTTTGGATTGAGACTCCCACCAATCCTTATCTGCGCATCACAGACATCCGCGCCGTGGCGGAGATCGTCCATGCGCATCCCAACAACCCTTTGCTCGTTGTGGACAATACCTTCGCCACACCCTACCTGCAACGTCCACTTGAACTCGGCGCAGATATTGTCGTCCACTCGATGACCAAATATCTAGGCGGCCACTCGGATGTGGTTGGTGGTGCGGTCATTGTCAAAGACAAGGAGCTAGCCGAGAAACTTTACTTCCTGCAAAATGCAGTCGGCGCCGTGATCGGACCGATGGACTCATTCCTTGTACTTCGCGGCATCAAGACCCTCCCCCTCCGCATGGACAGGCATTATGAAAATGCCATCGCGATCATTCAGTTTCTAGAGAACCATCCCAAAGTGGAAAAGTTGATCTATCCATTTCACAAAAGTCATCCGCAATATAAGATCGCCAAACATCAAATGAAGAATGGAGGAGGCATGATCTCATTCCTTGTAAAAGGCGGGAAGGATGCCGCAGTCAAAATCGTGGAATCAACCAAGATATTTACTCTTGCTGAGTCGCTGGGCGGAGTGGAATCCCTGATAGAACTTCCCGCGGCGATGACACATCTCTCCGTGGCTGGCTCGCAATTGGATGTAGACCCGTCGCTCGTGCGAATTTCAATCGGCATCGAAAACAAAGATGACCTAATCGAGGATTTGCGACAAGCGCTGGAGAAGATATAGTCTATAAGGATGCATAGGATGAAAAAGGGTCTGTTCATAGCATTGGCGGTTTTGCTGACAGTATTGTCATGCAATAAACTTGGAACTGCTCCACTCGATGTTTCTATCAATCCGACAAACATACCTGATAGCGTTTCAACGGATTTTTCACCTGCTCTTCCAAACGAAGCAACTGCAACACCTATGACAAAATCTTTACGACTTAACCAAATTCCATTGTATTGGTTTGCTCCGCTTCCCCCGCTTTCGGTCAACGAGGGCAGACCATTCATCGGTTCGGAGGATTATATGGACCTGTTCACCGAAACCGCAGAATGGGACCATGCAGTTGAGTATATTCAAGTGTTCAAGCTTTACGGTGAATGGGTTGCATACCAGGCAACGGACGAAGAACTCCGCATCGTCCTCGAAAACATCGAACAACGCGGACTCGCTGTCGCTGTCGAAGTGGGTCCGCTGAATCCATCACCTGAATGTGGACAGAACATAGAAGGATTTGCAGGAATTGAAGAAGGAATCCATATTGCAAACAGGATCAAAAACGCGGGCGGGACTATCCATCTGATCGGGATGGATGAGCCGTATTTCTATGGCCATTTTTATAGCGGAACAAACGCGTGTCGCTGGTCAGCTGAAAAGATCGCGAGCGAGATCGATACATACATCAATGAAGTCAGGAAGATCTTCCCTGAGGTTATCATCGGGGATACGGAACCGCTTACAGGCCCGGCTGATGCGAGTGCATATCGGGATTGGATGGATTTATTCCGCGAGGTCAATGGGTATGACCTGGCTTTCATCCATATGGATATTGATTGGTCACGCCCGGGATGGTCGGATGAAGTCAAGTTGATCGAAGAACACGGCAGGAAGACTGGTATCCCCGTAGGGATAATTTACACTGGCAACTCATTCGATAAATCGGATGAGGATTGGTTGAGTGCGGCAGGAGAACGGGTCAAGAAGCACGAAGTGGCGAATGGCGGAAGCCCCGAGCATGTCCTTTTCCAATCTTGGAACGACAAGCCCGATTTTTTACTCCCTGACTCAGAACCTTTCACCTTTACTGGATTTATCAATCTGTATTTCACCGACAAGGAAAAACTCGGATTCCTCCGCGAAGGTGTCGGAGCGAACCTGGCGCTAAACAAGCCGGTTCGAGTCTCAAACCTGACAGGTGATTTACTTGGGCTTCTGGCAGTGGACGGCGACCTTGGCACATTATGGAGTTCGGGAGGCGATGCACCTCAATGGATCGAGATCGACCTGGGTGCTGAATACAACATCAACGAAATAAGAATGACACCAAGTCAATTTCCAGAGGGACGAACC
>DNDO01000218.1:10469-18152 GCA_003484265.1 Anaerolineae bacterium | reverse complement strand
TGTATACACTTGATGGATATACAAAGGATGGAGACGAACTCACATTCATTCCAGAATCCCCACTCAAAGGGATCAGGTACATCCGCATTGAAACGGCCTCCAGCCCATCCTGGGTGGCATGGCGGGAAATTGAAGTGATCGATGCAGGAGAGTAGCTATGCCGATTGTTGAAATTGAGATCACTCTTCGGGAACACGAAACTTTACAAGAAAATCTGGCATCTTCGCTTGCAGATGAACTTGGAGAAATCTTCGGTTCCCCTCCCGGCACTACATGGGTGAAATTACAAGGATTACCAATTAGCCAGTACGCTGAAAACGGCAGTACGCCGGAGGGCACTTATCCCGTCTTCGTCAAAGTAATAAAATCGGAACAACCGGATCCTCTTGAACTGCAAAAGGAAGCTGTGGCGATCACAAATGCGGTTGCAACGGTTTGCAGACGGCCAGTGGAGAATGTCCATATTATCTTTGACCCGGGTGGAAGAAATCGTGTATCTTTTGGCGGAAAGTTAGTCACTTAAAGTAAAAAAGAAACCGAGTTATTAAACTCGGTTTCTTTTTTACTTCGCGTGGATCGCGACCAACGTCACGTCATCATCTTGTTTGGAGCCGTCCTGATACTTCATCAACTTCTCAAATAATTCGTCGCATCCTGCCTGTGCGTTGATTTTATTCAGATTCGCCATGGAATGTTGGATTCGTTCGAGCCCGAACGGTTCGCCATTGGGGTTGCGGCAATCCGTCATCCCATCGGTGAACATCATCAATAATGACCCTTTTGGCAGGGTCAGGGAGTTCTCATCCAGCAAAATATCCTCCCATAATCCAAGCGCCATGCCTGGCTTATGCGGGAGCCGAAGGACTTCCCCATCTGCTGTCAACAACAACGGAGGCTCATGCCCGGCCCTTGCGTATGAGAATTCCCCTGTACTGGTATCCAATATGCCGAACAGCGCAGTAACGAACTGTGTGGATTTTTCAAAACGCGTAATATGTTCATTCACCATGCGCAACACATCATCCGGCGGGGTTATTTCATCTGCCTCGGCGATGATCAATGCATGTGCCCGCGCCATAAAAATAGCGGATGGGACTCCCTTGTCGGCGACATCACCGATCACTACTCCAATTTTATTTTCTCCCAACTCGAAGACGTCATAAAAATCGCCTCCAACCTGACGGGCAGGCAGAATCCTACCCCCGAAATCAAAACCGTCCGGCGACGGCATTATGTCCGGCAGAATGGACATCTGAATTTCCGCGGCAACCTGGAGTTCCTTTTCAAGACGTTCCTTTTCGATCAATTGCTCCTGCGCCGCTTTTAATTCGTCAAATGCCTTTTGAAGCTGGTGGTTCTTTTCCGTGAGATCCCGGAAGGTGGAAACATTTGTATTATCCAGGCGATGGCTAAGCACACTGACCATCACACTGGCAAGTTCCGGATGACGATGGAGCAACCCGGTAAACTGAGTGCGGCTCATACTAAGCAGGACCGATTCGCTCCTGCCTCGCACGCTAGCAGTGCGCGGTGCGCCCGTGGCAAGACTCATTTCACCAATATACTCTCCTTGATGAATGGTATTCAAAATTAATTCATCTTCGGTACCGGGAGCTTTTATGATCTCGAGATCGCCCTTGACGATGATATAAAGATGTTCCCCCGGGTCACCTTCGCGAAAGAGAATCTCACCGGGTTTCAAGTTAACCACTTCCATTTCGGAGGTAAGGCGATCCAGCTCTGACACGGGGAGGCCTGTAAAGAATGGAATATTGACAAGCAGGTTTGCTGACATGGTATTTGTAACGATCCTTCCTGAGCATCAATTTTACACGATGATTTGGTGTTATTACACCCTCCGCACATTGAAAGTCTCTTTGGATTTCAAAAATTGAAAATTGATCATTCAAAACATCTAAGCCACCAGAATAGGTTGAGCATTTAATTACAAAGTTTCAATGACCCACGACGCCATACTGAACAGCATTCACTTTGATACTCTTAAAATTCGACGACTTCCTTGCCCGCTAATTTATCCTGGATACGATCCATGACGGTATCCAAATGTTTTTGCTGATGGACATAATCCAGATCATCGGTGCGTATCGTAAGCACAGGGCATTGGTCAAAAGCGCCCAGCCACTCATCGTAGAATGAATCGAGCAAGGATAAATATTCGGGGGTGATGCCTGTTTCCATATTGCGCGCACGCCGGCGAATCCGATTCATCAAAACATTGACTGGCGCCTTCAGATAGATTAACAGGTTCGGGCGCGGGAGTCCCTGTACAACGATCTCAAACAGACGACGATAGGCAAGATAATCACGCTCCGCCAGATCACCCAGATGGTGCAGTGCGCGGGCAAAGATATGAAAGTCTTCAAAGATACTACGATCAAGGATCGCAGACCGCGAATCGCGCACCGCTTCAAGATACTGTTCGGCGCGATGCCCCAAAAAAAATATCTGCAATTGAAATGACCACGAGCGCATATCCCCGTAAAAATCCGCAAGGTACGGATTATCCGTCACAGATTCATACCCCGTCCACCACCCCAACCGCGACCCGATCCGTTCGGTCAACGAAGTTTTTCCCGCACCGATGTTACCTGCAACTACTACAAGATGTTTCGTCATGGTATCCTCGCAAAATTGGTGATGCATTAGTATAGGCGTACCAAAGAATTTTGTCGAGACTGCCTAAATGTTATAATCTCATAAATATTCAATAATGGGAGACACTAATATGCCTGACAAAATAAAATTCGGTACCGACGGTTGGCGGGGCGTGATCGCGGAAGATTACACATTCGATAACGTGCGACGCGCGGCACAGGGGTTCGCATCCTATTTACTTGAAAAAGGCAATGCCGGAAAATGGGTCGTGGTTGGCTACGACAAACGCTTCCATTCGGAGAACTTTGCCGAAGCAGTTGCTGAAGTGCTTGCGGGAAACGGATTGAATGTGCATCTGACCGATCGTGCAACGCCGACACCGGTCATCGCATTTGAAGTGGTAAATAAAAAAGCCTGCGGAGCTGTGAATGTCACCGCGTCACACAACCCACCTTCAGACAACGGCTTTAAAGTCCGTGACGAGAATGGCGGAGCAATAGACCCTGAAGGGTTGACAAGGATCGAAGCACTGATCCCAGACACCATCCAGGATGTGAAGCGGAAAAATATCAAAGCTGCGGTAACCGATAAAAGTGTCGTCTATTTCGATGCAGACGAAGCTTATTTCACACACGTCCAAAAATTTGTTGATATTCAACAGATCAAGGACGCGGGTTTTACAGTGCTGGTTGATCCGATGTGGGGTAACGGCGCGGGCTGGTTCACCCGATTGCTCAGCGGCGGCAAGACAAAGATTATTGAAATTCATAATGAGCGCAACCCATCTTACCCCGAAATGAAGAGACCCGAGCCCATCCGTCCAAATATTGACATGGGCCTCAAGGCAACAGTAGATAACAAAGCGGATGTCTTGATCATTACAGACGGTGACGCAGATCGGTGTGGGATCGGTGACGAAAACGGTGAATTCATCAATCAATTGCGCGTATATGCATTGCTCGCATATTATCTACTGGAGATTCGCGGCGAGCGTGGCGATATTGTCAAAACTCTGTCAACAACTACGATGCTCAACAAGCTCGGCAAACTTTATAATGTGCCTGTCCATGAGACCGGCGTAGGGTTCAAATACGTTGCCCCTAAGATGATAGAAACGAATGCCCTGATCGGCGGCGAAGAGAGCGGCGGATATGCCTTCCGGAATAACGTTCCTGAACGCGATGGGATCTTGGGAGGCTTGTACTTCCTGGATTTTATGGTGCGCACTGGCAAAAAGCCAACTGAACTATTGAAGATGCTCTTCGAGAAAGTCGGCGAACACTTCTATGACCGCGTGGACACCCCGTTCAGTGGTGACCGCAGGATGCGCGAACAAAAAATTCTTAATGCCAACCCAAAAACCATAGGCGGCTTGAAAGTGACCGAACTCATTACCGTGGATGGTTTCCAATTCAAGCTCGATGACGGCGGCTGGCTGTTGATCCGCTTCAGCGGAACGGAACCGATCATGCGTGTCTATTGCGAAACAATGCATGAAGATAAAGTTCAGGCGATTCTTGATGACGGCTTGAAGATAGCAGGGATCAACTAATTTCTATAGATCCGTTACTATCTGGTTACGAAAATCCTGTCCATCCGGGCAGGATTTTTTATTTCAATATCGATTTAATAGGGTTATATGTTATAATTTTCACAATCAAAGTCCGAATATGCTTACAGACACCCACTGCCACCTGGATTTGGATAATTTCTACGAAGACCGTGCTTCGGTTATTCAACACGCCGAAGACGCTGGAATTGCAAGAATCTTGGTTCCTGCACTTGACTTGGAATCGAGCAAAACAATAATCCAACTGGCGGATACACATCCAAGTATTTTTGCGGCAGTCGGGTTTCACCCAACGGAGCTTGATAATTGGAGTGATAATTCAATACGAGAATTGAATTCCCTCATTAGTTCGAGGAATGTCACCTTCACTCGTAATGCGGCAAAGGGACTCGGACAACAAGGCGGTTATTCTTCGGTCGCCAAAGAAAATCTTCCTCAGAATGAGAAAAACGACAAGATCGTTGCCATCGGCGAGATCGGGCTTGATTATTACTGGGTCAAGGAACCTGAGAAAAAATCCCAACAACGTAAAGTATTAACACAACAACTTCAACTTGCCCAAGATGTAAATCTGCCTGTGGTCATCCATATGCGCGAGGAGGGCGATGCATGGTTTGGGCAGGCATCCATTGATCTTCTCGAAATTCTCACCGAATGGCAAAACTGGATGAAAGAACAAAATCATCCGCTTGCTAATAAACCTGGTGTATTACACTCATTTAATGGGACGCTCGAAACCGCGCAGAAAGCTATACAGCAAAATTTCTATATTGGCGTGACGGGTCCTGTCACATACAAAAATGCGGATGAGAAGCGGGACATCATCAAACAACTACCGCTTTCCAAATTATTAATCGAGACCGATGCCCCGTTCCTCTCCCCTGTTCCGCATCGCGGCAGGCGCAATGAACCTGCATTCGTGGCGCATATTGCTGATAAAATTGCAGAAATTCACATGACAACCCGCGAGCAGGTCGCTGAAATTACCAGCGCCAATGCAAACAACCTGTTCGGTTGGGGAGGCTGACTTTTGAGCGCGGTCACATTTTCAACATCGATACAAGATCAACTTCAATTCATAGACCAACGGATTCGGCAACAGGCCGGGGATGAACACCATCCAGATCTTGGATCAGCGCTCGACCATTTGCTCTCCGCTGGAGGCAAACGCATCAGACCCACCCTGGGCTTGCTGGTTGGAAATATGCTTGGCGCTCCCGAGGAGAAACTGATCACCCTCGGTGCATCCGTGGAACTGCTCCATACTGCAACTCTGGTGCACGATGACCTAATCGACGGCGCATTGCTTCGTAGAGGCATGCCTACATTGAACGCACGCTGGTCCCCCGCTGCGACGGTGCTGACCGGCGATTTCCTATTTGCCCGCGCCGCCAAACTCGCCGCAGAGACGGATTATCTGCCTTTGATGAAATTATTTTCTGAAACACTCGCCACAATAGTCAACGGCGAGTTGACACAAATGTTTTCCGCTCGCGGTGTGATCGACCGCAACAACTATTACAATCGTATCTACGCCAAAACCGCGTCACTGTTCGAGATGGCATCACTCGCCGCAACAATGGTTGCAACAGAGGATGAGGAAGTTCGGGCATCTATGAAAGCGTTCGGGTATGAAGTGGGTATGGCATTTCAGATTGTGGACGATATCCTCGACTTCACGGGCGAACTGTCCACGGTTGGGAAGCCGATCGGTTCAGATATGCTCAATGGGCTGGTGACCCTTCCCGCCATTTACTACGCCGAAGCAAACCCAAACAATGAAGATATCCTATCCCTGCCTTCGGGCGGATGGAAGGATACCAACCGCGTGCAAAGACTCGTTGATGCAGTCAGACAGAGCGAAGCCATTCAAAATGCGATGGAAGAGGCACGTGAAGCTGTCAGCCGGGCATTAATTGCATTGGAAGACGCACCAGCCTCCCCTGAGAAAGAGGCATTGGAAAATTTAGCGAAGTATATAGTGAATAGAAACGTCTAAGGCTGATATGGATAAACCGAAGCACCCATTCCGAATCAACGTTGGTTTCATAGTCCACGAAGAAGTCGGCTACAACCACGAATTTCCATTTGAATTTGATACAGTCGTCCTGGGTGATGACTTGACGCTCACTAATTTCAGCGGCACGATTGAGATCGGTAAAACTTCACAGGGACTTGTCACGACCGGAAACTTTGAAGGCGAGACCATGCTTGAATGCGTGCGGTGTTTGAACGATTTTGCATATACGCTTAATTGGGGGATTACAGAGTTATTTGCATTCAAATCAGAAATGGTAAACGAAGATGATGTCCTTCTACTGCCAGACAGCGCTCAGATCGAATTTATGCCGATTCTACGGGAGTATGCATTGCTTGAAATCCCGATCAAGCCGCTTCACGCACCTGATTGCAAAGGTCTGTGCCTCGAATGCGGGCAGGACCTCAACCAGGATGATTGTGGACATGAAGATACCAATGACGATACTCCTTTCGCAGCGCTGAAAAACCTTCTCTGATGCATTACTTTTTTCTATCCTGATATCTTTTGTACACTCGCTTCCATGCAGCAGTGGGGTTTTCTGATTTCTCTTTTCGATGCGCATCTTTACTGACAAAGAACGAAAAATCTTCTAGCAATGCAGACGCCTGCTCATTCGGTCTGTGAAGTATTGGCGGTTTACCAAGATTTATCGCATCCACAAAAAGGTCCTGGACATATGGAATGGATACCGCCGGGGTATAACCAAGCGCGGTTTCGATCTTTTCCTTTGACAAACTCGAATGGGGGAATATCGCATTGAGCACCAGTTTAACCTTATCTTTTGGATAACCCAATTTTTTGTAGGTATCTATCGCCGCCGCAACTGCGCGTATGGATGCCATGTCAGGGGACGCGAGGAGCAAAATGGTGTCTGCTGCGTCCAATGCCTGTATCGTGATATCGCCAAAATCGTGTGGGAGGTCTGCCACGACGTATTCATGATGCGACTTAATGAGGCGCAAAGATGAGCCGAGCAGATCACCTTTTAGCGATTCTGCCTCGGACGGGAAAGTTGGCGCGGCAATAAATGAAAGCCCGGAGTCATCCTGGCTGATGATCGAACTGATCGCTTCGTAGTCCAGTTCCCCAGCACTGAATCGGGCAATATCAGCCCATGTCCTTCGGAGAGTCATATTTAGCATAAGCGCCACCTGCCCGGCTGTCATGGTCAGGTCCAGTAGTATTGTTGGTTTCTGCCAGAGGGAGGAAATCCCCAGACTTAGATTAACCGCAAGAGTAGAACATCCAATCCCGCCGCGCAGACTGTGGACTGCGATCATCTTCGCTTCTTCGCGTGAAGCATTGGGGAGTACGGCGGCTTTTCCTGCTTCGGCACGCCGAAGCAAAGAAGTGACCCGCACAACCAACTCAGCCGAATCGAAAGGTTTTACAAGGTGGTCGTCCGCGCCGGCTTCGAAGGATTTGATCTTGTCTTGCAATCCTGATTGGGCGGTTA
>DNDO01000218.1:0-10166 GCA_003484265.1 Anaerolineae bacterium | reverse complement strand
CGGGCAGTGGAAATACCATCTTTGCCATCCTCTGCAAAATGGATCTCTAGGTTTAGCGATTCGAGCGCATGGGCGACCAGTTGATGGTTGATCGGCTCATCGTCAATTACCAGCAATCGTGTCATATAAATCTCCTTATGATTTCAAAATCTTTGAAGCATAATCCTGCAAACGACGGATCTCATCGTCCAGATGGTCGACAAGTTCCTGGGCACCGGCAAGGTTTTCGCTCACCCCGACACGTTCAAGGGCTTGCGAAATAATAGCCAATGGTTCAGCGTTAAAATTTTGTGATATTCCTTTCAGGTTATGGGCAACGCGTCCGAGCGTTGCAGGGTCATTATCTCTCAATGCCTTATGAAACTCAGCCAGTCGCTCAGGCAAACGCTCCATATATTCATTGAACATTTCCATCATGAATGCCCGGTCATCCCCAAAGCGATAAAGGACACTTTCCAGATTAATTGGAGCAAGACCGGATAAAGACTCAGGCAGAAACGCGCGAACAGGTTGATTCGTCGTGGATGAAGCGGCGGTTCCTTCTTCCCCAAATAACCCATCTTCAAAATTTGACGAGAATAGGTCGGAGCTCGACGAATAATCCACGATTTCTTTCTTTGCGGAGGATTGGTCAGCAGGGTGGTCTGTTTGAATCCATCGGCTTATCGCGTTAAAAAGTACGCGAGGCTCCAATGGCTTTGTTATGTAATCATCCATCCCTGCCTCGAGGCAACGCTCTCGATCGCCCTGCATGGCATGGGCAGTCATGGCAATGATCGGGATATGTTTGCCGGCTTCTTTTTCCCATGATCTTATCTGATCTGTCGCCTCATACCCGTCCATCTCTGGCATCTGCACATCCATCAAAACCACGCTGTAAGCCTCTGTCTTGACCCTCTCAACTGCCTGAATTCCATTTTCGACAACATCCACAGAAAAGCCGGCTTTTTGCAGCAAAACAACCGCCAGTTTTTGATTTATGGGATTATCCTCAGCCAAAAGCAAGCGCTGGTCAAATCGCTTTTGCTCTGAAAGGATGTGACGTGTGACCAGGCTTTGACCCTTCTCTCCTTTTTGGTTTAAAACAGCGATCAGGGCTTCATATAACATTTTTTGCTTGACGGGTTTCAATAAATAACCCGAGCACCCAAGGGCTTGTAAGCGGGCAGCATCACCGCGTTGGCCCATCGAAGTAAGTACGAGAATTTTTGCATCCTTGATGGCAGGGTCGCTCTTGATCGTCCGCGCGGTTTGTTCACCATCCATCCCGGGCATTTGCATATCCAACAGGACTACGCGGTAAGGGTCTTTAGCATGATATCCATTTCGAAGTAATTCAACACCTTTCGAGCCCGTCGAAGCCGTGTCAACCCGGCAGCCAAATCCCTCGACCATCTTAACGAGGATCGTTCTATTCGTTTGGTTATCATCCACGATTAAGATACGGGAGGCTTGCATTTTCACAGGCTTTAGCACTAAAGGACCAGTGCGGGGTAATTGCCTGGGTTGTTTTTCAAATTTAATATCGAACCAGAATGTACTTCCAATGCCTGAAGTGCTGTGAAGTCCGATCTTCCCGCCCATTGCTTCCACGAGCTGTCTACTGATAGCCAGTCCCAAGCCGGTGCCGCCATATTTCCTTGTAGTGGATGTATCCGCCTGCGAGAACCGATCAAAGATGGCTGACTGACGCTCGGGCGGAATGCCTATCCCGGTATCATTAACAGAAAAATGGACCACAATGTCCTGGTCGGTCTCTTCGCCGGGCTCGGCGCGGATCACCACTTCACCTTGATGCGTGAACTTGATCGCATTTCCCGCCAGGTTGACCAATACCTGGCGAAGACGATTCGGATCGCCTTTGAGGCTTGTTGTGATATTGGGATGGATCAGACAAGCCATCTCCAATCCCTTTGTCTGCGCTCTGCTTGCTAATGTAAACGCCACATCCTCCACAGCCGTTCTCAAATTAAAGTCGATTGCCTCGATCTCAAGATGTCCTGATTCGATTTTCGAGAAATCCAAAATATCGTTCAGCAGAACCAGTAATGTTTCCGCACTCTGAAGCGATGTTTGTAAATAATCCCTTTGTTCTTCCGTTAATTGCGTATCCAACGCGAGCTCAAGCATCCCGATCACACCATTCATGGGAGTTCGGATTTCATGGCTCATATTCGCCAAAAAATCACTCTTCGCGAGGTTGGCTTGTTCTGCAGCCTGTCGTGCACGTACAAGTTCCGAGATGTCATGGTAGATCGCGAGAGCGCCGATCTTCTTATCATTGACTATGATGGGCACGCCCAGAATCTGGACGTCAACCATCGACCCATCCTTGCGCCTGCGCCTACCAATGGCGCGGACAATGCCTGTCAATGCCTGCTGGGTATATTCCTGTGCCTGAGCCATCGTTTCCGGTGTGGCAACCAACGTGTCGATTTTGACAAGTAGTACCTCTGTCTCTGAATAGCCAAACAAATCCTCGAACGCCGGATTACAGGAAGTAATCTTTTCATCATTATCCAAAACGACGATGGCTGCGGGATTATTCTTGATCAATGCCTCAAAAAATTGTTTCTCGCGGATAAGTTCGACTTCTATCTCTTCCTGGCGTGTAATGTCGCGCAGTGTAAAAAGAATCAGCGGCTCGGCGCCTTTCATCTCTATTGGAAGTGTAGACACTGCATAGACACGACCCAGCCATTGAAACCCTTTTGTGCCATCCCTATATCCATCCAACCCGGTTGGGTTGTCCGGCGTCAGGATTTCTGATATGGGCTTTCCGATAATTTTGAAGAACGTGGAATTCAGGCGGTCGATCACAACGTGATTACAGCGAAGGATCAGCCCGTTCATATCGGTGACAAATATTAAGTCTGAAAAGGAATCGAAGATCGCCTCCCATTCCTTCTTGCCCTGTTCGATCTTCAGATATAAATTTTTCTGGGAGCCCACCATCCATGCCATATATGCCATTACGAATGGTGCAGTATCAACAATCCACAACAATGGCTGGGAAAGTTGAACACGAATTAATGATCCAAACTCCAGGGGTAAATTACCCAACAGAATTTGTAAAACTGAACCAACTATCGGAAAAACCAACCCCACTGCAAATCCCCAAAGGATCAAACGGCGGTGAGCCGTATTTTGATACCACGCCATGAATGCCTCCATCCACACAACAAAATTAATTGAAGGTCAGTATAGCATGTGCGTCGGGTTGAATAACTTGCAGTTGCGTAACCCAGGGAGGTAGGGTCATCCCCAATGCAAAAGATCGTACAAGTTTGATTTAAAAGATAACTTTGGTATACTAAATATGTCATAATATAACTTAGCGAAAGGAGAATAGGTGACATCACTTAAAACAATCGAGGGGATCGGACCGGCATTTGCTAAAAAACTCGCAAAAGCCAAGATCGGCTCAACAGAGGCTCTACTAAGTTCAGGAGCGACTAAAAAGGGGCGCAAGGAATTGCAGGACAAGACAGGCTTAAGCCAAAAATTAATACTCGAATGGGTGAACCACGCAGACCTGTTTCGCATTAAGGGGATTGGAGGACAGTATGCAGACCTCCTGGAAGAAGCCGGCGTGGATTCTGTGCCCGAATTAGCCATGCGCAGACCGGACGCTCTTACGGAAAAAATGATGAAGACGAACGAGAGGAAGAATCTAGTCAACCGGGCGCCTTCTGAAAAAGAAGTAAAGAAATGGATTGCGGCCGCGAAGAAATTGAAACGCGTCGTACAATACTAAGAATCAAAAATGGCTCACCTAACACGGAGCCATTTTTGATTCTATTGACAAACTAATCCTGAGAGCCTAAAATATCTGCATGAAATTCAAACTCGAAGACTTGATGGTGCCAATGACCGTGGCCATGCAAATGGAGATGTCCAGTCGCGCTTGGATTGCACGTTAGGTTGTTGAAATATTCAATAACGGGCTGTCCAATTGCGGACAGCTTTTTTGTTTGCAAACCCCTTTGACGGAGGCACAAATGCCTGAAAATATTTTGATCGCCATTGCATGGCCCTATGCCAATGCAGAAATACACGTAGGTAACATCACCGGCTCTCATTTACCGGGTGACATTGTTGCGCGGTACCATCGCTTAAAGGGGAATAAAGTACTCATGGTCAGCGGCACGGATTCGCATGGAACTCCCGTTGTCATCGCAGCGGACAAAGCCGGCAGACCTGTTGAGGAAGTTTACAAGGAATTCCATGATGGATTTCTCGAGGTATTCCAGGGATGGGGTATCACCTACGATCTGTTTACAACGACACATACTGAAAACCATTTCAAGGTCTCGCAAACCATCTTTCTAGCCCTGCAAAAAAACGGTTTTCTGTTCAAACAGTTAAGCAAGCAATGGTACTCCCCCTCCGGCAAAAAGTTCCTGCCGGACCGCTATGTGGAAGGGACCTGCTATATCTGCGCTTTTGAAGGTGCACGCTCCGATCAATGTGACAATTGCGGAAACGTACTCGAACCTGACAAATTGATCAATCCACGCGCAAAGACCGGTTACGGCGCGCTTGAACTGCGCGAGACTGAACATTTTTATCTCGACCTATCCAAGCTCGAACCGGATGTCAAGAAATTTTTGAAGGAACGAGCAGAGCATATGCGCGATACAGTTCTTGGCGAGTCTCTGGGGAAGATCGAAGCCGAAGGGCTTAAGCCGCGCCCGATCACGCGCGACCTCGATTGGGGGATCCCTGTCCCGATCGACGAAAAGGGTTGGGAAACGAAGAAGCTCTACGTGTGGTTCGAGGCAGTCATTGGCTACCTCTCCGCTGCGGTTGAGTGGGGACAATTGTCAGCTGAGAAGGAATCGTGGCGCGAGTGGTGGACAAACCCCAAGGCGAAGCAATTTCACTTCATTGGCAAGGACAACATCTTCTTCCACACTTCGCTGTGGCCCGCCGAGTTGATGGGCGTGGGCAGTGCCTTCATGGAAATCTTCACGGGTGAAGAGATCCCTCTCACACTGCCTTACGATGTGCCGGCCAATCAGTTCATGAATCTCGAAAAACAGAAGATCAGCGGCTCGCGCAATTGGGCCGTGTGGGGACGCGATGCGCTGACAAGATATGATGCCGATGCGCTGCGCTATTACCTGACTGCCAACATGCCGGAAGCCAAAGACAGCGATTGGGATTGGGCTGAGTTTGTGGCGCGCAATAACAATGAACTGGTGGCGACATGGGGCAACCTCGCCAATCGTGTCCTATCATTCTGCTACAAGCATTGGGATGGACATGTGCCTGACGTTGATGAAACCACGCTTCGCCCCGCGGATCTGGATCTGATAGCCACCATCGAAAACGGATTCGATACTGTCGGCACGGAACTCGAAGCTGTGCGCCTGCGTTCGTCATTGGGCGAAGCGATGAAGCTCGCCACCGCGGTCAATGTATATCTCGACGTCAATGCACCGTGGACCGCGATTAAAACCGACAAAAAGGCTGCCGCATTGACTGTCTTCACCGCACTCAAAGCCATCGACTCGCTCAAGGTTATGTTCTCGCCCTTCCTGCCATTCACGTCTGAGAAACTGAACACTTTTTTTGGCAATGAGGCACCATTGTTCGGCGAGCAATACGTCGAAGAGATCAAAGACTCGCTCGGCATTCATCATGGATTGAAATATCGAGGCGTTAAGGGAACGCAGTGGAAGCCTAGTGAATTGAAACCTGGTGCGAAGTTGAACCAGCCTGCACCGTTATTCAAAAAGCTCGAAGAAAGTGTAGTCGAAGAAGAACGGGCGAGATTAGGCAGGTAAAATAAAAACCGGAGGTTGTAGCGACTTCCGGTTTATGTTTACATTGTCCTATAACTCTCTCCATAACAAGATCGCCGTGATCACACTCGTGAACATGATCGGAAGCTCGTACTGCAGATCATAATCCTCAATATAGTTTGAATACATCCTCGCTGCTATAAAGAAAAGGAAGATCGCCAAGGAAAAAGCGGAAATATATACCGGCTTCCTGGGCTTCTGGATATTGAAAAGCAATACTCCGGTAACAAACGCGGCTGTGCCTCCTGCAAAGATTTCGATAAATGGGATGTTTGCCCCGTAATAATCCGAATAGTCCACCAAACCATATGCCAGCAGGAATACGCTCCCGGCAATCCTGAACAATGATGTCATGGGGATTGATTTTCTGAGCAAAAAGAATATCCCTGCCAGAGCAGATGATACACCCAACAGTGCCCTCAGTGCATCATCAGTTGGGGCCAGTAATTCGAAGCTCATCAACAAGAAGAAAGCAATCAGCGGCAATGACCCGCCAACATCCACACCACTCGTCCCTTTTGCAAGTAACAGTTCAATAAACTTATTTCGCGATACTTTTTCAGGATGCGACGTTGAGCTATTTTGGGATGCTATTCTCTCATCCCTCGCATTATCCCCTTTTACAATTCCCAATACATCGGACAGCACATCATAATAGTCACGTCCAATGGCTTCAATAGGCTGGATATCACGAAGAGTCAAGGGTGTCTCGACATAAGGTTTTAGTCTCAAAGGAATAATCCTAATCCCTCTGTTATCCGCAGACAGATACTCTCGCCGTACCCAACGAGACTCCAAAGAAGCCGGCGTCAGCACCACGATGAAATATTCACAGTTTCGTAGGCCGTCCTCGATTTTCATCTCCCAGACATCGCTTCCCTGAATATCAGACAAGTCCCACCAAACATCCAGACCTTCATTTTGCAAATCAGCTGCGAGGCGTTGGACAAAATCCATGTCTGTCCGTGAGTACGAGAGAAACACTTGTGTCATTTCTTGATTATAGAGCAAAATTAGAAAAAAATTTTTTCCGATATTGCTCTATCATCTCATGCTATACTATTTTCACCCAATTAATTCACGAAAGGAGAATTGATGGTAGAACAATCCAAACGGGGGTATCTTGTTCTTGCCGATATCAGCGGATATACATCATTTCTCGCCAGTGTAGAACTCGAACACGCGCACGAGATCCTAGCTGACCTGCTCGAGGTCATCGTGGATAAGTTCAAATCGATCCTGACAATCTCAAAATTGGAGGGCGACGCAGTTTTCGCTTATGTACTGGAGTCCAAAATCCCGCGGGGGGAGGCTCTATTGGAGCTGATCGAATCCACCTATGTTGCATTTCGTCAAAGGCGCGATTCTTCCAATAGAGCAACGACTTGTACGTGTAGAGCATGTCAGTCTATGCCATCGTTGGAATTGAAGTTCTTTGTCCACCATGGCAATTTCATCGTTCAGCGAATAGCAGGAATCCGGGAATTGGTGGGTTCTGATGTGAATCTCGCCCATCGTTTGATGAAGAACCACATCACCGAACATACCAACTGGACAGCCTACGCGCTGTTTACGAAGGATGCCATGAACAGCATGGGCTTAATTCTCGAAGATGTCCATGATCAAACCGAATCATATGAACACCTTGGAGATATTGAAACCGTCACTGTAAACCTAATACCTCGCTTTGATGCAATAGTAGCTTCACAGAAATTTCATTTAACTGAAGGTGATGCTGATTTTTCCTTGTCTCATGAATACGAACTCTCACAGTCTGAGTTATGGCAGATGGTGACATCGACAGAAATATTCACAGCCATATGGAATAACAAAACAATCTGGCACGCCGTCAAACGACCCGGGGGACGAAACGGCGTTGGAGCAGTCAATCATTGTATGCATGGAGATAAAAGACTCGCCCGCTACACCATTGTTGATTGGCAGCCTTTTGATTACTTCACAAGTTATTTGCTTGGGGCTTTTAATTCATACGAAATGTATGAGATTAAACCAATAGCAAATAGTTTTAATCGTTCCATCCTTTCATACCATTTGAAACTCGATTCAAGCATTCCGCGCTGGATTGTCCGGCTATATGGAAAAATTACTATGAGCATCTTTTTCAAGAACCTTGAAAAGTATATTGCAGATCTGCGAAGACCGACCTTCCAACCAGAAGCAGATTGAATGCCAATCCATATCAATCCTGAGCGTTGTAGATCTGCTGTAACTCTATGCGCAAATTCCAAATCAGTCCTCGACTAGGAAATAAACACCCGGGTAGTGGTCTCAAAATAGAGTAAACCCATGTGTTCTGAAATATTCTGACTTTTCTACGTTTACCCATGCTATACTTTTATAGACCAATTCGCTCAAAAATAAGGTAAATATCGATGGTTGAACAATCCAAAAGAGGTTATCTCCTCCTGGCAGATATCAGCGGATATACATCCTTTCTCGCTAAAGTGGAACTTGAGCACGCGCACGAGATCCTTACCGATCTACTAGAAGTGATTGTGGATAAATTCAAGTCCTTTCTCACGATCTCCAAACTGGAAGGTGATGCCGTTTTTGCATATGTAGATGAAACGAAAATTACACGCGGGGAAATTCTATTGGAATTGATAGAGAACACCTATCTTGCCTTCCGTCAACGGCGAGACACTTCAAATCGGGCGACCATTTGTTCCTGCCGCGCTTGTCAGGCAATGCCATCGCTGGAGTTAAAGTTCTTCGCCCATTACGGCAGTTTCATGGTCCAACACGTGGCGGGTACACAGGAACTCGTCGGATCTGACGTGAACTTGGTCCACCGTTTGATGAAAAATCATATTTTTGAGAAGACAGGCTGGAATGCTTATTCGCTATTTACAAAACATTCAATGGACAGCTTAAATCTTGAAATTGAAGATGCTCACGAGCAGGATGAATCGTATGAGCACCTGGGGAATATCAAAACTATCACGATCAATTTGGCACCTCGTTATGAAATGTTGGCAGCATCGCGGTTACATTATTTATCGGATGAGGACGCAGATGCAGTCGTTACACACACATTCGACCTTTCTGATGTCGAGCTCTGGCAAATATTGACTTCCACAGAAATTCTGACGCAAATGAATTCGGAGAATACATGGTCAGTAAACAGGCTTATCGGTGGAAGAACTAGTGTTGGCGCTGTGAACCACTGCCTCCATGGGAAAGGGTTGATGCGCCTCACCATTGTAGATTGGCATCCCTTTACCTACTTTACCTGTCATGGTGTGGATGGAAATCTAAGGTGGTACCAATTGAACGAGATCCAGCCATCACCTTCCAATTCGGGATCCATCCTTCAGTGGCGCTGGAAGGCAGACATGGGCATGCCAAACTGGCTCAATCATCTGCTCGCAGTATTAATCGTCAAAAAGGTTGGCAGGGATTTTTGCAAAATGGTGGAAGAGTATATTGCCAAAATCCAGCAACCGTCCTTCAAGGCTGAAACGATATGAACACACCCCCCTCCGTTCAACGCGGCTATCCGCTCCTGGCAGATATTTCGGGTTTTGTTGAATTTCTGAGCGAATCAGAAACCGATCATGCCCACCAGATCATCAAGGAACTGCTGGAATTTCTGATCAAGAAGATTAGCCCTATTTTTACCGTTGCTCAAATTGATGGTGACGCGATATTTGCCTATGCCCCACAAGATCGCGTCACTCGCGGCGAAACGCTCTTCGAACTCCTTGAATCCACATATACTGCATACAAGGATCAACTCCTACAGGTAACCCGTGTTCGCACCTGCGGATGTAACGCCTGCCGCAATTCAGTCAACCTCGATCTCAAGTTCGCCATCCATTTCGGTGAATATATACCCAGTGAATTTCAAAAGCAATTTGACTTGATCGGGATTGCCCCTCTTTTCATCCGTAAGCGGGAGTGGAAGGAGACCGTTAAAGTTGCAACCGATTGGCAAGGCTACGCCCTCTTCACCCAGGATTGCCTGACTCAACTTGGACTTCATCCAGATGATCTGCATGCCATTGAGATACCCGGCGGTTCAATTCAAACCTTCGGTTTAAATCTTGAATCCCGCTATGAATCCACGCTGGAAAATCGTCATGTGGTGGTTTCCGATGATGATGCCTTACAATCCTTTTCGGTGGATTTCCCCACCTCCCCTGCACTTCTCTGGGGCTGGATCAACGACCCAGACAAACGCACTCAATGGTACATCCTAAAATGGACTGCACGTTCTCGCACCAAAGGACGTACGGGCCCAGGAGCCATCAATCACTGTAATCATGGTTTAGCAGGTGACGCTCTTGAGACCATACTCGATTGGCGTCCAATTGAATATTACACATCCGAAAT
>DNDO01000143.1:486-3288 GCA_003484265.1 Anaerolineae bacterium | reverse complement strand
GATGGCTGGTTCATTGTCGGGGTCGCCAATGAAAAACAATGGGGATCGTTGTGTGAAATGTTGAACCGCCCAGATCTGAAAACCGACAGCCGCTTTTCGTCGAACGGCGCGCGTGTTGCCAACCGGACAACCATTGTGGATGATCTCACCAAAACCTTTTCTCAAAAGGATGTGGATGACTGGCTTGCCGATCTCGTGAAGGCGGGTCTTCCATGCGGACGTATCAATTCAATTCCAGAGGTGTTCGATCATCCGCAGGCACAGGCGCGCGAAATGGTATTGGAAACAGAGCACGCCTCCGCCGGAACAGTAAAACTGACCGGCTTTCCTTATAAATTGTCGGACACCCCCGCAGATTTACGACTCCCGCCTCCCATGCTCGGTCAACATACGGAAGAGGTGCTTACCACCCTGCTTGATTACTCAAAGGATGATGTAGCCGCATTTCGAGATAAAGAGGCGATATAAGATTGGATCGTCTCCAGAAAACCCGTCAAGGCATCGGCACCGGACGTCTCGCCAACTGCAAGGATGTTTTTAACACGTTTGCGAATAACAGATTGATTCTCGGAAGTTAATGCATCTAATAATTCGTGCCATTCTTGTCCCGCTTCGCCTCTTCCTGCAGACATAAGCCACGCCGCCGAAAGGGAAGTCGTCAATGGCATGGCTGCATTTGCCACTTCCTGGGCAAGAACCTCTGCAACTTCAGTGGGATGAATAATCCATATCGCGTAGATTGCACCCATAATGAAATCATCTCCTGTTGGCGTAAGACCAATGCCCATGCCAGCAATCTTTTTGGCTGCAGAAATCATTGCAGGAAGGTCTGCGGTGACAATTGACGTCGTGAAAGAATAAAGTAATCCGCTGGGAATTGAAAGTTCATGCTCAGGCAAGAAAAAAGAAACCTGTTCATGGAGAATTTCAATTCTCATTCTATGGAACTGCTCCCAATTAGGGCGCGGGTTCCACAGGATCCCATTTACGGCATTGATAGTGAGCTCTCCAATTGTGAGTTCCGCCGGAGAAACAGAAATTTGAGTTTCAAGACTGACTCGCTCAGAAATCAATAAACTGTTCTCAACCACAAGGTTGAACGGACCATTCCCGATCTGTGGTATGACAACGGACAAGACATCTTTGCGTTCGTTGATCAAGTTACAGGCATCATCAAAGACATGCAAAATGCGCGGATAACGCGTTTCCGACAGCCAGGCTTCGACGTGCTTCGTCAAGGATACTGCGTTAATGACTTGCATTCTTATTTTTCACAATTCTTTCGATAAACAATTCCAAGGATACCGGCTCTCGTTTCAATATCCACATCAACACATTCGGGTTACCCGACAATCCCCATTGGTCGTAATATTCGAACATTTTGACCAAATTCTCAAGTGCGTACTCACTCATGTCGCCCGCACGGAGTTTCCAGTCCCTTATCTCCTCTCTTTCAGCCCGCACATTTTTATTCAATACACGGCCGATTATCTCAGCCGCAACAACATGCGACATCGGCCGAGTCCCAATGATTTCATAGATTGAATTATTATGATTAGGCTCAGTCAACACCAGTCTGGCAGCCTCAGCCACATCCTCTAGGTCAACAAAACTGAATCTGGATTGGACAGAATACGGAACGTGTAAAACTCCATCTTCAACAATGCTCTTCCAGATCGCCAAGAAATTTTGCATATACGGTGCGGGTTGCAAAACAGTAAACGGGATTCCCGACTCAAAAACCATTTCTTCCACACGCATTTTCTGCCAGTGGTGATACATCTTCTCTGTTTGCGGATGCAGGACAGAATGATAGACAAAATGCTCAACGCCTGCTTTTTGTGCTTCGGAAATCACCCGCTTTCCAATACCTGCTTCATCAGGATTCATGTTTGGGCAAATATGATAAATAGTTCGCACATCTTGCATGGCTGACCGAAGTGCGGATTCATCTCGCAGATCACCGACGATCACTCTCTCTGCGCCCAGGGACTTCAGACCAGAAACATGTCCATCGTGATGAACGAACGCGCAAACACTCTCAAATTTGGAGAGATCTATAATGAGTGCCCTGCCTGTCTTTCCGCTCGCGCCCGTGATAAGAATCATAATGGAGACTATAATCCATGATATGGAATCGTGCCATAATTTAAATTCAGGAAAGGAAGCTTTGTAATGTTAAATCTAAGCTCAATTATGATCGGAACGAAACAACCAGGGGAGATGACGGGTTTTTACGAAAAGGTATTTGGCAAGCCAGCAGACATGGTCGACGAAGAAAACGGCTTTTGGGGCTGGCAGGTCGGCGGTGGATTTGTGGGGATATTGAACCATTCCGAAATGGACGGCAGGACGAAAGATCCGGGGCGGATGATGCTCAATTTTGAAACGACACAGGTCAAGGAGGAGTGTGAGCGGATCAAATCCATTGGCGGCACAGTAATTCACGAACCATACCAAATGGGACAGGGTTGGATCGCCACGCTGGCTGACCCAGATGGCAACTATTTTCAATTAATGAATCCGATGGAATAACTGAGCCATCACGGAAGACTCAATAAGACCGAGAATTTCCTTGCAAAGATATTCGAACACAACAATTGGGCGACCAGCAAATCATCGATGCTTGCACATCACTGACCGATGAGCAATTGGACTCCCCGTTTCAATCTGCCATAGAGGCGAACATAAGCAGCACTTTATTACACCTGGTGTCTGCGCAGGTTAACTACCTGAGGCTTCTGACCCTGCCGCTGGACCAGAGGCAGGAACGAATTAATCTGGAGTTTGCTGACATGGAAA
>DNDO01000143.1:0-183 GCA_003484265.1 Anaerolineae bacterium | reverse complement strand
AAAAAGTGGGAAAAGGTTATTGGAACTCGCGAGAGATGAGAGCAAACTTCCAAAGGGTTCCGTCCTAACAAGAGGCAGTCACAATGTGGAACCTTGGGTGCTTATGGTTCAGATCATCAATCATGCCACCCAACACCGCGAGCAGATCTAGTCCATCCTCGCTGCACTGGGCGTCACTCCCCC
>DNDO01000095.1:14264-18872 GCA_003484265.1 Anaerolineae bacterium | reverse complement strand
GGAACAGGCCGGCTCGGCGGCCGACGAGCACGACCGCGAGCGCCAACCCGGCCCACGCGACGAGCGCTGCGAGCAGGCTCCCGCCGCTCAGGTGGTCGACGGCCAGCAGCGCGGGCACGGGGAGGATCCCCAGATAGGGACGCCAGGCGGGGAGACCGAAGCGGCGTCGCAGGTAGACCGCGCGCAGGGCGCCCTGGGCCGAGAAGCCGATCACGGTGGCCACGGCCGGACCCGTGACACCCCACCCGGCCTGGAGGAGCGCGATGTCGAGCGTGAGTATCTTGGCGCGATGCCCGCGAAGTATTACACACAGGGAAATTTTCCTGCAGTGGACAACATCTCCGGCGCGATGATGACCGAGCAGATTCTGGTGGGGCGCAGCGCGTGTCAGGGGTGTGTGATCGCCTGCGGGCGTGTGGTGAAATTGCCGAAGGATGCACTTAGACGAAAAGGTCCCGAGCATGAGACCATGGTTGGCTTTGGCGCGAATTTATTAAACGATAACCTTGAGTCCATCGTTGACTTGGGGGAATTGTGTGACCACTATGGTATGGATACGATCAGCACGAGTAATACAATTGGACTGGCTTTTCACTTATATGAAAAGGGCGTTATAACAAAAGAAGACACTGATGGTGTCGAGCTTAAGTGGGGAGATGTGGATGCCGTTGAAGAATTGGTGCATTTGATCGGCAAGCGCGAAGGAATCGGCAACCTGCTTGCACAGGGTTCAAAACGATTCGCCGCGCACTTTGGCGTGGAAGAGGAAGCCGTCCAGGTGAACGGCCTCGAAGTCGCGTACCATGATCCACGCGGCGTTTCGGGAATGGCATTATCGTATGCGACCAGCCCGCGCGGAGCGTGCCATAACAACTCGGATTATTTCTTTGTGGACTTTGGTCATTCGCACGAAGAGCTCGGCATCGAGTTTATGTCACGTCATGCGCAGGCGGAGAAGGCTGCCAGCGTGGCGAAGCATCAGGATTGGCGGACGATAGACAACGCGGTCGTGATGTGCATCTTTGCAAACGTGGAAGCGAAGGAAAAAGCCGCGCTTATCAATGCCGCTTGCGGACTCGACTGGACTGTGGATGATATGATGAAATTCGGCGAGCGTTCGTGGAACCTCAAACGCGCGATCAACAACCGCATGGGATTGACCCGCGATAATGACAAACTTCCCAAAGCCTTGTTGACTCCATATCCCGATGGCGGTACGAATGGGTTTGTCCCTGATATCGAAGCGATGTTGCTCGCCTATTATAGAGCGCGGGGTTGGGACATAGATACTGGCAAGCCTTCACGGGAAAAGCTGTCTGAGTTGGGGTTGGAGGCGGTTGCTGATGATTTGTGGAAATGATCAAACAAAACACGCCCGCTAGTTAACCTTTGGGGTGTGACGTATTTGATTTTTCCATTTCGAATACCGTACAGCCTTTGCCCTAGGCGGCGAAAAAATTCCTCGCAAATTCGTCAGGCAGGATTACCCTAGAGGGTTGGACCACTTCCATGCGAACCATCCAATCAGTAAAAGACATATGACTTCGATCGTCGCGATGAATAAGTAATGAGGGTGGGTTGATCCGCCGCCCACAACGAATAAAATGGTAATTATGCTTGTGACGATATTCGCCCAACGATTGATCCTGTAATTCAAAACTCGCGAGAGAATGATCATTAATATGGAAATTTCCATCGTGATGGCGCCGCCCAACATAAGCAGAGGGATTGGGGTATCTCCAGCAAACGCAGCTAATTCATCAAATGTCCCCGGGATGTATAGCGAAAGGATGTCTGCCTTTAGCATGTTGATCATGACAACGATCCATAAGGTCGAGAGCAGGACCTTCCTGTCTATTTTATCTTTCGACGTTTCGATTGCGCTCATTTATTCTCCTATTTATTATTAATCTGTGAAAGTTGTAGAAATATCCTTGATTCAGGAAAGGTTCATTCCTACGTTGGTGCAATATACGCTAATGCGATTTCA
Source organism: Anaerolineae bacterium (assembly GCA_003484265.1). GTDB lineage: Bacteria > Chloroflexota > Anaerolineae > Anaerolineales > Villigracilaceae > Defluviilinea. The sequence goes on along the minus strand of DNDO01000095.1, from coordinate 16,882 downwards.
AAGTTGCATGCAAACAAGAAGACGCCTTATTCGAAGGCATCTTGAGAATTTGGGCTCTTACATCGCAGTAAATTACTTAAGAAATTTCATCAATAGTTCGTTGACTGCTTCAGGTTTTTCGAGATTGGGCAGGTGGGCGGTGCCAGCGATCTCCATCCCTTTGGCATTGGGAATAGTCTCAACGAGATAGTGACAGCGTTCCTTTATAAACGGAAAATCGAGGTCTCCATTAATGACGAGAGTTGGTAGTGAAAGTTCTCCCAGGCGCTCATAAGCCGAAGGTGTTTCAAGCTCCTTGGTAAGGTCTGGCGAATTCAACGCAATGGCATTCATATCAAGAAATAGTTCCCTTGCCGCGCCGCTGACTCGTCCGTTGGGGCTGGTTGGTCCGTCGAGCCATAGGTTGGCTTCGATGGCGTTGACCCGTTCCATGTCCTCTGATTCTTCTGCCTTATCCAGGGTATCAAGGAGCGCTTCGATATCTGGGGAAAATTTTCCAGGTGAAGGAGCGCCGCTGATGGCAGGGGCGATAAGCACCAGGGATGTGACCCGTTGCGGATACGCAAGCGTAAAGTCAATCGCAATGCGACCGCCTTGCGAACATCCAATCAGGGCGGCTGATGAAACGCCGAGTTGATCGAGTATTTCTTTCAGGTCGTTGACATGGGAGAAGGATTCGTCCGGCGTAGATGTTTCGCCGAATCCCCTGCGATCATAAGCAATGACATGGAAGTCATCTTTTAATTCAGCGATCTGTTCGCGCCACATGCGTCTATCGGCAACCCCGGCATGGAGAAATACCAGCGCGGAGCCTTGCCCTGCGTGTTCGCCGATAACGTGAGCGCCGCCTACTTTGATGTTAAATAATGGGTTGGTCATTGTAAGGGTCTCAATTCCATAATTAATTGACACTATATATGTAATACTATCTTTTGATCATAAGTGAGAATGTGACTGCCTAACTCTGATATCGACCCTCATGCGGCAAAACAGACTCATCCTCCGAAGCGACCCACACAAAAAGGGACGTTTTGCTGCTCCCGCTGTATTCTTTGAGTTTATAACGGCGGACATGGAATCCGCAACTCTTTAAAGCTTGCTCGAAAGTATTACTTGGCACACCTGACCAGATCGCCAGGCATCCGTTTTTCCGAAGTGCGCGGCGACAGTTCTGGATGCCCGCGGGAGTGTATAAACGCTGATTCCCAGAATCGACGATTGCACTGGGACCGTTATCAATGTCCAGCAGAATGGCATCGAATTTGCCTTTTGATAAAGCGAGAAGTTGATAAATATCTCCGGTGATGATCTCAGTGCGCTTGTCCTCTAACGGTTGACCGTTGAGTCCTGTCAGGAACTCACGATTCCAGTCGACGACTGCGGGTAATAATTCACTTACGACAACAGTGGCATCAGGTCCGAGCACATCCAGTGTTTGGCGCAAGGTGTAGCCCATTCCCAACCCGCCAATAAGGACATGCGGCGTTGCTCGATCCGAGAGATGCGCACAACCCAACCTCGCCAACTCCAACTCGGACTCGTGCTGGCGGCTGTTCATTAAATCACGCCCGTTGATCTTGATCGAAAAATCACGATCATGCTGGTAAAGGATCATCTCTCCGCCGTCGGGTGTTTTTGTTGTTGCTATTTTTATTGTTGGTTTCATAAGGATTGTAATATCAAGACCGCATTACACGAACCAAAACTTTCTCACTGATCCCTTTCAAATCCAATATACGCGATTCAAGATCATCTTTGTTTATTCCCGCCAGCTCCAGTGTTCTTTCACTTATTAGAATCTCGCCACCCGCGGCTTTGGACGCGATCCTGGCAGCCGTGTTGACCTCATCCCCAATGGCTGATATATCCACTAAACCGTCTGCTGATCCCATCGCGCCAAAAAAGGCAACGCCGGTATGGACCCCGATGCCTACCGGAATCTTTTGTTTTTCCATTTCATTTTTAATTTTATAGGCGACACGGATTGTCTTTGCCACATACTCAGGTCCGGCAAAACCTGCGCCCCAAAATGCTGCGACAGCGTCCCCAGCCAGTTTTTCGACCAAACCGTCATCATCCCCAATTATCCTGGTTGATCCAATGTAAAATCGATTTATAAGTTTTTGAAATTCCATGGGGGTCATTTGCTCGGAAAGGGCAGTGGAACCGCGTACATCCACGAACAGCATGGACATTTCGACTTCAGATCCGCCGGGGAATTTTTTGGCAAAATCCTCGCACATGTTGCAAAAATGCGGGTTTAGTCTGGATTGCGTACGGCCATAGAACGCCTTGACTGCCATTCCTCCAATTCCATGGAACGGGGCGTGACAAACTTTACAGCGCGGATCATGCGGAAGGATATTTAGAAAACGATACAGGCGCTTTTCAACCGCGAAGGCATCGGTCATGAACCAATCGTGCCACATCTGGTCGGCATCAACCTTGTTTTCAGCCATAAATTTAAGCCTCAATTCGCTTATGTTTTATTGAAAAAATATTTGAGATCATTATCCATTATATACTAACCCCTAAAGCCCGAAAAAGGGATTGGTTAATTACAGCTCAAATCAGGTGCGCACAACCCAACCTCGCCAATTCCATCTTGGACTCGTGTT
>DNDO01000095.1:13596-13957 GCA_003484265.1 Anaerolineae bacterium | reverse complement strand
CCCGCCCAGACATAATTCGATGTCCTTCAGATGTTAACACGCCAAATTTTCTCAACCTCCCAGGTTTTATATAGGTAGGGAACGTCGAATATGCTGGCTACTTTGATGCGACATGATATTTTCATTCAGCTTTTTAGTTATTAACTGCCCAAATTAGCAGACGCCCGAATAAGCGCCTCGATATCGCCCCATGGAGCATCGTCGAAAGAGGAAATATCCATATAGCGCATATAGCGTTGATCTCCCGAAAGGAGGGATTTGGGATCCTCGAGAAACGCGCCCAGTCCGAATCTGATACGGACGTGGTTATCATGGATTTCCACGAAGCAGATGCCGCCTGAGATTGTGCCGCCCTTCTCAG
>DNDO01000095.1:3731-13345 GCA_003484265.1 Anaerolineae bacterium | reverse complement strand
CTGATAACAATATTCCTGACCTCAAGAACCAGATCCACCAGATCTGGGCGTTGAAATTCAAGTGCTTTTTCAACTTTAGATAATGAATTCATAAGGCAATTCTATTTACAAATATACATCATAGTTTGTGGTCTTAACGGCTTGCGTTATCCATGATAGGGCGGGGGCTGGCGAAGCCGTCCAGTTGGGAAAGGTTAGGGCATGGGAAAATGCTTGGTATCGCGCTAGAATACCCGCCGTCGGGTGCACGGCTTATCAGCCGTTTGTGTTCGCATTCACTTGCTTTTCTAATTCTTTGAAAGCCACGTTCCATTTTAGTTCCTCCTTTTCAATGAATCGGCTAACGGTTAATGTTACCGGAGCTGGGTGGACGTGGACTCTGCTTGGGAGCAGGAAAAACTTGAAGCCAGAAAAATGCTTGTAAATCGCGCAGACTCCCCAGCGTCCAGTGCACGCTTTGTTAGGCGTTTTTGTGTTGTGCAAGACTCGCCGCCTGAAAAAAGACACCACCACCAACTTGACAAAATTTTGACACACAAACTAATCTTTGGCAATAACCAAAAAAATACAACCTGCAAGAACGCCAAATAACAAAGAGCCTATTTTTCAGTTAGATATTCGTCCCAATCAATATCTTTCCGTAAATCTTTGAAAGCAACCCGCCATGTATCGTGTGCAACATCGAATAGTTGATAAATTTCATTAAATAAAATTTGGATTTTTTCAAGTTGCAATTTTATACTTTCGAGTGTACTCTGCCGTGTAAGTTTATGCACAATCTCGATTCTTAATGCATTAATCTCATCACATTTTTTGACGAAATCATCTTTACCATCAAAAGATACTGTTGATTTAAGTTCATCAAGAACCTGTCCAAACATTGCTTTGTTCTTTTTGGGAAAAGTTATTTCGCTTGGAAAAACGCTAAGTTGGATGAAAAAATGTGCGTCATCAAGCAACAGTCTTACCATTTCCTCACAGATTTGGTGATATATGAGCAAAGCCGCTAAATAACCTTCTATTGTGTTCTTGCTTAAAGCGTCATCTGCTAAAACGTTCAATTCAATTAGAAAATCTGGTCTTTCAAAAGATGGCCAATAATTGCTATCTTTGATGATGCGAATTAAATTATCTTGGTAAGCCATTTTTATCCAAAAGTAAACCTTGATAGCAACTCGTTATTCAAAACGCCTAACTATGGTTTATACAGCGCGCTGTATAAACCCTTATATATTTCAATCATTATACGGGTTATGCACTTCAGAAGCAATAAAATGGGTCAACCAACAAAACCTATAAAATTGCTCGAACAACTCAGTGATCAAATTCATACCAAGCACTACCCCTGCGCACTGAAAAACCTATATATTGCGGGTGCGCCAGTATATTTCGTATTCTTCCAGGGAATGAACGAGATATGTAGAGCAATTGCGAATATAGGTCTGGGCAAAAAAAGGACAATATTTAAAAAAAACCCGCTGGCTTTTTGAGTCCAGCGGGGGTTCAATTTGAGGATGAAAATACTTTTACTTGTAGTCAATCAGTTTGCCGGTTTCCAGGTATTGTTTCCGTTCTTCGGGATAAGTATTCAAGAATATGACATTGCCGTCGGGGTCTAGAATTTCTGCGCTCCACGATCCATCTGATTGGCTGGCTGCGGGTTTTAAGAATTGGAGCCCGCGCTTTTCACTTTCCTTGAAAATCTCTTCAACATCGCCGCCGCGAAAATTCATAAGGTTGTTCTCGAGGTGACCTTGATAAAGAGCCAATGCAAAATTATTGTGCTGAAGGACGGCCCAATTTTCGGATCGGTGATCCTCCACGATCTTGAAATCCAGTTTTTGGTAGAACGTAATGGATACTTCCAGATCCTTCACGTTTAGACAAAGATAGTGCTCTCCAAGGTCCATATTATCTACTCACTCACTTCCCCATACAACTTGCGATGCACCACACTCAATGCCCGCACCTGTTCCGCGGCGTGATACGAAGACCTCACCAGCGGGTTCGATTCCACCCATTGGAATCCGATCCCCTTGCCGTAGTCGCGCAGTTCGGCGAACTCCTCCATCGTGTAATAGCGTGAGATGGGCATGTGCTTCTTGCTGGGTTGCAGGTACTGACCGATGGTCAGGATGTCCACGCCCCACGAGCGCTGGTCGCGCATCACGGCTTTCACCTCGTCCATGGTCTCGCCCAAGCCGAGCATAATGCCGGACTTGGTCAAGACATCGGGGTCTAGTTTCTTTGCATTCGATAAAGTTGCCGCCGCCCATTCGTAATTATCCTGCGGCTGGACGGTCTTGAACAAGCGCGGAACGGTCTCCACGTTGTGGTTCAGGATCTCAGGGCGGGCGTCCATGACGATCTTCAAGGCTTCGAGCGAACCTTTGAAATCAGGGATCAATACTTCGATGGAACAGCCCGGCAATATCTCACGGATTCGTCGAATGACCATTGCGAAGATCGGGGAGCCGCCATCCCGTCGTTCGTCGCGGTTGACGGAGGTGATGACAGCGTGTTTCAAGTCCATGGATTTTACGGCCTGCGCCACGCGTTCGGCTTCGCCCCAGTCCATGAGCGTGGGCTTGCCGTGTTTGATGTCACAGAAGGCGCAGGTGCGCGTGCATACGTCGCCGAGCATCAGAAAGGTCGCGGTGCCGCTGCCCCAGCACTCGCCGAGGTTCGGGCACATGGCTTCTTCGCAAACGGTATGCAAAGATTTCGAGCGCATCAACGTTTGAATGCGTTCGTAGTTTTCGCCGGCGGGCGCGCGCACCTTGATCCATTCGGGGCGGCGCAATGGGCGGATGTCTGTTTCGGGGATGATTCGGTCTCTCGTAGGTGTGGCAGGCATGGGTCCTCGGATGAACCGTCATTGTCAAGTAATGGATTGCTTTCCAAAGGTTGCAATGACGGGGTTAATTTATTCTTTCTTCCTGACTTTCAATCGCAATCCTTTGACTTCGACAACTTCCACGGTATCGCCCTTACGGATCTTCTGGGATGAGTCCACAGATTCGGCAGTCCATAATTCGGACGCCAGTTGAACCTGTCCCCCGTTACCACTCAGCGACATTGTAGCTGTTCCTGTTTTACCGATCAGCGACTCTGCCCCCGAGCCGATGGGGGCGCGTAATGCGCGGATGGCAAACATCAGCACGGCAAAGAATAACAAGCCGATCGAAACGCCCGTTGCGATCACCAGTGGGACTGACACGCGCTGGAAATCGGGTGTGCCGGGTGAATTGAACAAAACCAATGCGCCGACGATGAACGAGGCAACACCGGCAGTTGTCAGCGCACCGTGAGTTGGCGCGTTAATATCAAGGATGAATAATACGAATGCAACGACGAGGAAAATGATGCCGAACCAGTTGATGGGCAACACGCCCATGCCATAAACAGCAAGTGTCAGACAGCTCACGCCGATGAAGCCAGCCACCCAACCGCCCGGGCTTGAAATTTCAATAAGCACAGACTGCACACCGATGGCAAGGAGCAGAAACGCTATGTTTGGGTTGGTGAGCAGAAGCAGGAACCCTTCGATGAAACTCATCTCGAGAAGTTCGATGTTTGCTTGGGCTATGTCGAGCGTGCGCGGACCACCCTCCATTTGAACGGTTTTTCCATCCAATGCTTCGAGCAGGTCATCCACGTTGTCCACGACGGCGTCTATGAGATTGACTTCGAGCGCTTCGGTGGCAGTGACGGCTATTGCATCGTCGATCATGGATTCAGCAAGGGCAAGCGCATCCTCGCCGCGCGGTCTGACGTAATCCCTGATCGCGGCTTTCGTGATCTCTTTTGCTTTTGTCTCAGCGGTGGAGTTTAGATTCTCCCCCGAACCATCTATCGGGCTGGATGCGCCTATGGATGTTTCGGGAGCCATCGCTGAGGCGTGACCCGCCATCGTGATCATAGCGCCGGCGCTCCCGGCGATCGCGTTGCGGGGGGCTACATAAACGACCACCGGCACACTGCTCGCGCGTATCTCGGAAATGATCTCGAGCATGGTTTCGATGCTTCCGCCCGGTGTGTCTAGTTGGATAATAAGCACATCCGCGCCCCGGCGGTCGGCGGTTTCGATGCCGCGTTTGATGTACTCGAGCATCGGCGGCATGATGGGACCGTCCGCCGTCATGACGATGGCAAGCGGTTCATCATTCTGTGCGGCGGAGGCGGCATTCACGGTCAGCGCTAGTGTGACCAACAGGAGCAGGAATAACCTGAGTTTTTTCATGGTTTCTTGAGAATATTATAACCGGGTGTTCCCCTCTGGATTGTTATAGAAAAGTAATAGGATACGAGCCGTTATTCTTCTATAACGATGTTCAATTTCTGAGAATAATTATCCAGCCACAAGTTCGACCATCCCCAGAGGGTGGTCGCTTTTACGATCTGCTTCACCTCTTCGCGCGTGATCTTCGCCTCGCTCTCGAACACCTGAGTGTTGCGGCGGCTGATCGCCAGCGTTCGGATGGCAAACATCAGCGGGAAGATACAAGCCAGGCGGATGCGGTGCTGCCACGGCGGAAGGGTCTTGACACAAGCCAGCGCGGCGTGCAGGTGACGTTCCGCTTTGTCTGCCAGCATATCCAATACCTTAATGGCTTCCTCGCGGTTTTCGGGCTGGAATAATTCCTGCGCCGTCAAATTCACCGCTGCAAGAAACTTCTTCGGGATATACACCCAGCCGCGTTCGTAATCCTTGCGCAAACCCCGGATCACGTTCACAGTTTGCAGAGCCAGCCCAAATTCGCGCGAGAGCGGCAGAAGAATATCCTTTTTGTTGCGGATGGCCGTGGAATACCACGCAAAGAGATGGGTGAGTAAATATCCTACGCGTCCCGCCACCTCGAACATGTAATCGTCCATGTCCGCTTCATCGTTGACCTGCGGTCCGCGCGCCACCCAGCGCGCCATACCCTGGGTGGTGTGGATGACGTGCTGTGTGATGATCTCACGCACCTCTTCCGGCAGGGATGCAAGCTTCAACAGAATTTCTTCTGCATGTTGTGCGACAACGGCATCAGGGTTGGATGTATCGGCATCCAGAAGCTGACTTGTGAGTTGCTCGCTTTTTGCATTGCCTTTTAGAATCGCCTCCCATAAATTCAGCAGGGCAACTTTTCTTTCATCGGGCAATTCCTCATTATCTTCGAGATAATCTGATACGCGTAAAAGAAGGTATGCAACTGTTCCCGCGTCACACAATATGGCGGGTAACTGCTCGATGCCGATTGCAAAGGTTCGGCTTGCCAATCTTAATAGATCTCTCAGGTTTATCATGTACTCTCTCAATAAAACACGGCCGAAATAATTTGGTTTTGCGCTATAGGACTTATGTCAGCGAAACGACCTCAGCCTCATTCAATGCCCGGCGGACATCCTCGCTCTTCATGATGATCGCCGTATTGCGGACTCCCGACCCGATGGAGATTTCCTCCTCCCGAAAAACGCTCGCGTCGATCATTATCCGTATCTGGGTCTTAATACCGAAAGGGCTCACAGTCCCGATCCTGTAGCCCGTTACCTCAAGCACTTCCTCCTCGGATGCCATCCGCACGCGTGATCGTTTCACAAGTTGCCGAAGTTTCTTCCAATCCACCTGATCGGGTCCCGCCATGAGCACCATCGCAAACTCTCCGGGCTTCACTTGAAAGAGAATACTCCGCACGATCTGTTCTGGTCTTTGTCCTCGGGCAGAGGCGGCTTCCTCGAAACTGTGAACAGGCATCTCGTGATGAAAGAGGCGGTGGGGAATCCCAAGTGCGTCCAACGCGATGCTGGCAGGAGGATTGTCACTCATCTGATAAGTATAACTTCTTTGCAGGAAAGATTAGTATGTAAGTATCGCGGATCCGAATCTACAATTAAAAAAAGAGGCTGCCGAATTGGCAGCCTCTTTTTTTAATTGCCCCAGTTTTCAAATGAAGACGATTTGTGCGCCTTCGGTCATGTCCATGAAATCACCGGCTGTGACAACGCTTTCAACACATGGCAAAAAATCTTCTTCCTTGATGTCGAACATGTCCACGGTCATTTTGCAGCCGTACATTTTCGCGCCACCGTCGGATAGCATTTCAAGATATTCGCGCACAGGCGGAACACCCAGCGCTTTCATCTTCATTTTCATGAACCAGGTGGCAAAAGCGGTCATTCCGGGAATGATGCCCATGATATTTGGGATGCCCAGATTGCCTGTTGGTAAACCCATCATGCTCATTTTGAAACTGGTGTTGGCAACAGGGGCGATCTCCAGTTTATCCACTCTTTTTTTTGTGACCATGTCCAATCCCCAGAAGGTAAAAAAGATTGTCACATCTATGCCGTTGCCGAGAGCCGCCCAACCCATGATCAGGGCGGGATATACCATGTCGAGATCGCCTTTCGAGCAGATGAACGCGATTTTGCGTGGTTGTTCAGTCATTTTGTTTCTCCTTTTATTGATGCCTTGGATGCCATACATTCATTAGAAGTTTTGCGTGATTACACACAACCTTCGGGTTTCCCAAGGCCGGAAATTTTGGAAACTTTTTTGGCAGGTCCCTTTGGGAACAGGGCGAACAATTCCTTGGTGGAAATGCTCGTGCCTGTTGTGATCTGACGCAGGGTGGGGGATTTGCCGGATGCTAACCCTGTCTCGCGGCAGAAATCGATGATCTCCCAGTGATCAGGCGTCAACACTTCAATGCCTTCCTGCCTTGCAATTTCTTCGGCTATTTCCTTTGTCCATTCATCCGGGTTGGTCATAAAACCTTCCTCGTTGAAAGTTACGGTGGCGATATCTGCTAACATTTTGTTCTCCTTTCCAAGATGGAAGCCAAGGCTGACAGTATTAATTCCATTTGCCAGCCATGGACATTTGAGATCCAAGAGGTAATTCCCTGCCTTTCAGCAGGATATTCCAGTAAATCCATTTGAAAGCCATTTTGCCCAGATGGTTGCCCCGGGTTTCCCTGAGCAGTGAAAACGGACCAATCCCAGGTACCGGATATTTTCCTGGCAGGGGCTCCACTTCATAATTGAAATCGATCATTATGCCTTCGTTGTTACCGGATTCGATGAAGCAGTTGGCATGACCATCAAAATTAGGAAGCGGTTCAAGTCCATTCATATGACGAAGGACATTTTCCACCACTACATCAAGCATGAAGTGTGCCACTGAGCCAGCCTTGGATGCCGGGACGTTTCCGGCATCGCCAATGATCCAAATATTCGGCCATTTTTCCGATTGAAGTGTGTGTTTGTTGGTGGGGATGAAGTTAAGTTCATCGCCCATGCCCGAAGCGCCGATTACATCAGCGCCTTTGTTGGTGGGAACGGTCACTAACAGGTCATAACCAATTTCGCGCTCATCATAGGAACGAATGACCTGTTTGGCGTTATCCACTTCCATGATGGAGAATTCCGATTCAAGCGAAATTCCACGATCTGAAAGCATATTGCCCAACATCGATGATGCGCGGGGTTTGGTGAATGCCCCTGATAGCGGCGTGGCGAAAGTGATGTCCAACTTGTCGCGCATGCCGCGTCCCTTGAAAAACCAATCTGCAAGGAAGAGAAACTCAAGAGGCGCCACCGGGCATTTAATCGGCATTTCTGAGATATTCACTACCATGTGCCCGCCCTGCCAGGTTCGTAGAAATTTACCGAGAGCCGTGGCGCCTTGCAGGGTATAGAAGTCGAAGATGTTTTCATGCCATGCTCCGTCCTTCATGCCTGAGGTCTCTTCCGGGTCAATATGACTGCCGGTTGCAATTAGCAAATAGTCATAATTGATAGTTTTTCCACCGCTGAGTTTGACCCGGTTTCTTTCCGGTTCGATCAATTCGATTTCGCCAAAGATCACATCAACAGCAGGCGGCAGAAAATTCCGTTTTGGTTTTACAACATCCTCGGGGGAGTATGTTCCAAATGGGATAAAAAGAAATCCCGGCTGATAGTAGTGAACTTCATCATGGTCAACAACAACGATCCGCCATTCCTGCATATCTAATTGGGCAGCCATTTTGTTTGCTGCCATGGTCCCGCCTGTGCCTCCGCCTAGAATAAGAAAAGTTTTCATTAAGTGATCTCCTTGCCTGTTCAAATTTTCCAACTTCATTGTGAAAATTATAACAATCAGGACAAAAATTACCCAGTATATAGAATCATATGGAGTGGGTGACAAATGTAATCAGTGTTCTATTAATTTTGGCTGGCTTTTGTGGTATTCTTTCCTGCGTTTGATTCGTTCGGACATATCATTATGCGTCTTCGCTTTCAACTTATCCTCTTCACATTTCTTCGCACCATCATGAATACCATGCAAAGGATGGTGTATCCGTTTTTGACGGTCTTCGCGCGCGGAGTGGGCGTCGAGATCACTTCGATCTCATACCTGGTGACTACAAGTTGGTTTTTAGGCATCTTCGCGCCCGTGTTCGGTTCTGTTGCCGACCATCGCGGACGAAAATTCGGGATGCTCGCAGGCGTTCTCCTTTTTACGATCGGTATGGGAACGGTTGCGCTATACCCAAACTTTCTCACGTTCAGCATCGCAGTCATACTTGCCGCCATCGGTAAAATTCTTTTTGGACCGTCCATGCAAGCTTATTTCGGCGATAACGTCCCTTACGAAAAGCGGGGCACAGCGCTCGCAGTCACGGAAGCGGCATGGTCGTTGTCGTTCATCTTTGGCGTCCCGCTGGTTGGGTTGCTCATCTCAAGCTATGGATGGTCTGCCCCGTTCCCGTTCTTGGCGGGACTCGGACTTTTATTCTTCATCGTCATCTGGATGGTTATCCCCCGCAGGGATGAAGCTCAGAGGATGCAATCGGATCAGACTCAGGGCAAGCCTGCCACCTCCAAAAAAATCCGCGCTGTGCTGACGAATGTCCCCGCCCTGGCAGGGATATTTATCGCGTTATGGGCAAGCGCCGCAAACGAAATGATCAACTTGATCTTCGGCGTGTGGCTGGAAGATTCATTTGGACTGAAGGTTGCCGCGCTGGCAGGTGCGTCCGTTGTGATCGGCATCTCCGAACTGGGCGGTGAGGGGCTCGTCGCATTGACCACCGACAAACTGGGCAAACCGCGCGCATTGGTCCTGGGTCTGACCGCCAATGCGTTCGCCGCCTTGTTATTGCCCGTCATCGGGCGGACAGAACTCGGCGCGTTGATCGGATTGTTCCTGTTCTACATCACATTCGAGTATGTCGTAGTGAGTCACATCCCGTTGATGTCGGAGGTCATGCCCGAGGCGAGGGCTACATTGTTATCTTTCAATCTGACAGGACACTCTATCGGGCGTGTAATTGGCGCATTGCTCGCGGCATTCATTTATCAAAGGTTTGGATTCTTCCAGGTGGCATTGATCGCGATACTCTTCAATGTATTCGCCCTGCTCGCCCTCGGCGAGTTGACACAAAGACTCGTGATCCTGCCGCGAATTCTTGCATTGTTTCATAAACCTGAAACAAGTGAAGCATGACCGTTTTGATCGCCATCGGGTTGAATCTCATTATTTTCAGCCTCGCACTGCTTTGGATTCTTGTCCCAACGCTTTACGGCTTGCCGTCCAAGCCCACAGACCCTGACCGTATCCGCAAGGCGTTGAAGTTGGCAGG
>DNDO01000095.1:1463-3519 GCA_003484265.1 Anaerolineae bacterium | reverse complement strand
CAATGCGCGTTGATCTGGCTCCGCATTATCGCTAGCGGAGTTGGAAATAAAATAAAAATTCTATGGAAAAATTTTTACAAGACCGATTTGAGCGATGCCGATGTCCTGTTCATCTACGGCACATCGCGTGAGGTGATAAAACTTGCCCCATATTTAAAACAACAGATGAAGCCGGGTTCGCGTCTGGTTTCGATCTCTGCCGATTTCCCCGAATGGGAGCCTTCTGTATTCGATGATGAGGGTTTGATCTTTATCTATGACATGCCGCCCAAAGAGGGAAGTCTTACATCGTATATGATGAAGTACGCGGAATAATCATTACCCTCTGATTGCACGAATTAACACTGACTTCAAATCTGGTAACGAATCAGTTTCCATCCAAGCTGAAAACAAACTCCTTGACCTCTTCATTGCCTATATTCAAATACTTATCATCCCCGGCCAACTTGAATCCGCACTTCTCAAGCACACGTTTCGACCCGATATTGTGCTTCGCCACATGCGCTATTAACGGACGCGTCTTCACCACCTTCAAAAACTGATTTAGCGCTTCTGTGGCAATGCCCCTGCCCCAAAACTCCTTCCCAAGCCAATAACCGACCTCTTGTTCCCCCGCTTGTTCCCAACTGACAATACTCCCCGCCACCCGACCCTCGATGAGGATCGTCATCAAGATATTGGACTCGTTCGCCATGATCTTCGTCCAATGCGAATAGAATGCTTCTTTATCGCGCGAAGGAAAGGCCGCCATCGCGCATGCTTCTGGGTCGAGTTGGTGTTCAAAGAGGATAGGAAGGTCGGTTGTGGTCGTTTTACGAAGATAAAAGGAAGATGACATGAAATTTACTCACCCGCAATTGTAAATGTAGATGGATCTGAACCTACTCTATCGATAGTTGGTTATCACGATCGATCCGGCTCGAAGCCCAGTTTCCAATAAGATCCAGATAGCCGTGCACGTAGAATCCTTCCATTGGAAACCAATTGTAGCGGTAAAGATAATGGCCTGCAGTTGGATACATTTGGATAGTGATGTCTTTGTTTAGTTCAAATTTTAATCTTTCGAGATGATCAACACTTGATTCGAAGGGAATATTGACATCTTCTCCCGCTAAAATGTATAGCATGGGAATATCGATCTCCCTGAGAAACGGGCTGGGATCATAGGATGCCTTAGAAGCCAGAGCTTTATAGTAAATCGCTTCATACTCGGGAAGCGACTTGATCATAACATTCTCGACTCCGGGTCGATTGTTAATCTCGGTTAATAATGCGTTGATCTCCTCGCGTTCAGATCCATCATCAACGCCTTCGTTAAAAGCAGTATCTACATAGAATTGGTAAATGCGGGTTTTAAGCGAAAGAACATCCTCAATATCCTTGGCTTGAACTCCTGCAGCCAGCGCGTCCATTCTTGCTTCATGTAAGACAGTATCTAACCAAGGCATGGGTGGGCCGACTTTGTTGATAATAAATGCAATATTGCCGGATTTTGCGGCAATTTCAGGGGAATACCAGCCCGACTCACTTGCTCCGAACAAACCAATCTGATCGGGGATAATGTCAGATTGTGCCTGAAGGAAATTTACAATGGCGCTCCCGTCGTTGACAAATTCCGGGAACCCCGCCGTTCGAAGTTCGCCCTCCGAGTTTCCCGAACCGCGCTGATCATAAGAAAGGACAGCAAAGCCTTGTCTTACGAAGACATTCGTATGAATTCGGTAGAACCATTTCTCATACCTTTGTGGGCCCGCGTGATGTAAAAGAACAATTGCAGGGTAAGGTCCTGGGGTATCAGGCTTGACCAGAATACCTGCCAGTTGGATATCGTCGCTTTGAATGAATATTTCTTCTGCGATCCCCGCATAGACGAGATGATAATTGAAGAAATATCCAATATAAATCAATATCGGTACGAGTAATCCAATAAGGAGCCAGCGGAGCTGAAATCGAATTTTCCCGGCGATTCGCCTTGAGTCGCTGGAAGATTGATTAAGAACATTACTTGTCATATTAATTTCTCCTGTTACTTCATTGAAATAAGAAACAATAGTCA
>DNDO01000095.1:0-1207 GCA_003484265.1 Anaerolineae bacterium | reverse complement strand
GGACTGCCGTAGTAATAAATCTTCCCGTTGCCAGACATTTCTATATTCATGAAGTCCGTGCTCCAGACAGTCACATCGTTCGACCCACTGGCGCTGATATCCACTTTTTGACTGCGCAGACCTGGGGCGGAATAGGTGTTCGAGCCGCTCAAGACAATAGCCTGAGTAACCGCCTTGCCTTGGCCAGTCAGTTCAATTTTGGTGGAACCACTCAGGTTGGCTGCCAGCGTTTCCGTTTCAAGCTTGCCCATGCTCAGGGTGGATATCCCGCTCACATCGATGTCCAGTCGCTCTGTGACTATATCGCCGGCTTCAACGTTGACGATGCCGCCAATATGCAGTCCGGTGATCTCTTTTACAGTCAATTTAAATTGGATGGGCTGGCTGGGTGAGATTTCCTCCATGTTTCCAATGTAAAGAGTCCCATTCTTCACCTCGCTTTCAATGTGGTCCATGAGGTTGTCATCTGCTGTAACGGTTAGAGATTCATCCAGGCCTTGAGTCAATATCAACTCATTGGTGCCGGTGATGACCACGCGATCAAAATCCTTAACATCACGAGTCTCAGTCAATACATTTCCTGACCCCCGAATTTTCATGATGCCACAAGAGTTCAATAAAAGGGGTAGGACTATGAAAAGACTGATGTGGAATTTTGTACTCATTGTTTGTCTCCTTGTGTTTTTAATCAGGGGCAATCGCCCTCGATATGAATAGTGTACAAATAATCCGTATTATGCGAAAGTGTCCCTGGACATAATTGGGGGGTCTGAAGGATAGGGTTTGTTTATATGCTGATCGATTGGGGCACCATGCCTCACGGCTAAAAACAATAGCCGTTGGACATATTGAACCGCCCAAATAAGCATGCTATGATATCGAAATGGAAGGTCGTGCCGCTATTTCATCATCAGATCAGGATCCCCTCTTTTGGTCCAAGGAATTGGGTGGTCGCTTTCTATGGATAGCTTCCTTGCTTTACTTGGCCACTCTGGGGACGAATCTTGTTTATGTCTTGAATAATGAATGCGGTTTTGCCTTCCTGCCCGGGAGACCGGAGTTGTTTGTCGGTACCATTTTTGTATTGCTAATATTGGAAACGTGGTCGTACTTGCATTACGGTCCGAATATGACCCGCCAGGCGGGGATCTGGCTGCTGGTTGTCCGCATCCTTCTTTTTGAAATTGCTGCTTCCCTTGATTGCTCC
>DNDO01000097.1:2586-2726 GCA_003484265.1 Anaerolineae bacterium | reverse complement strand
CCGATCCGTGAATCAAGAGATATCGATGTACCCTTGTTAGCACGTCACTTTTATTATTACGCGGGCTGGGCGCAGTTGATGGAAACCGAATTGCGCGACTATCAGCCCGTCGGCGTGGTGGGGCAGATCATCCCGTGGAA
>DNDO01000097.1:0-2340 GCA_003484265.1 Anaerolineae bacterium | reverse complement strand
AGATCATCCCGTGGAATTTCCCATTGCTGATGATGGCGTGGAAGATCGCGCCAGCCATAGCGATGGGAAACACGGTTGTGTTGAAACCCGCCGAATACACGTCGCTGACGGCCTTGTTGTTTGCCGAGATCATCCAGAATATCTTGCCGCCTGGTGTGGTCAACATTATTACAGGCGACGGGCGGGTTGCAGGCACCGCATTGGCGGGCGGCGACATTGATAAACTTGCTTTCACTGGCTCAACGGAAGTGGGCCGCATCCTTCGCAAGCAGACGGCTGGATCGGGGTTGAAATTGTCGCTGGAGTTGGGCGGCAAGAGTCCGTTCGTTGTGTTCGAAGATGCCGATTTGGACGGAGCAGTTGAAGGCGTGGTCGATGCGATCTGGTTCAATCAGGGTCAGGTCTGCTGCGCGGGGTCAAGGCTCATCGTTCAAGAGAACGTTGCAGAGAAATTCATCCAAAAATTAAAGAACCGCATGGAAAAACTTCGCGTGGGCGACCCGCTCGATAAAGCCATTGATATGGGCGCCATCGTGGACAAGACCCAATGGGAAACGGTGGATGGTTGGGTGAAGCGCGGCGTGAGCGAGGGCGGCGTGTGTTATCAGCCGAACATACCGATGCCCGAAAAGGGACTGTTCTATAAGCCGACCCTGATCACGGGGCTCGACCCTGCGGCGGCAACCGTGCAGGAGGAAATTTTCGGGCCTGTGCTTGTATCGCTTACGTTCCGCACGCCTGGCGAAGCCGTTGAACTTGCGAACAATACGCGCTACGGCCTCGCGGCGAGTGTGTGGAGCGATAACATCAACCTCGCGCTCGATGCGGCCAGCAAGATCAAGGCAGGCGCGGTGTGGGTCAACAGCACGAACCTTTTCGATGGCGCGTCTGGATTCGGCGGCTATCGTGAGTCGGGATTTGGTCGTGAAGGAGGCAAGGAGGGATTGTTCGAATATGTGAGACCGATCTGGATGGAACGCCCGCGCACCGGGCTTGATATGGATTCGCTCAGCGCGAAGTGGGGCGGGCATATTCCCGCGCGTCCTTCCATGCTGACGCCTGCTCCAACGAACGGGCATTCGCTTCCGCCCGTTGACCGCACCCCGAAGATGTACGTCGGCGGCAAGCAAGTCCGGCCAGACGGGCATTACACAGTGACGGTGACCGGCGCAAAGGGAAAGCTTGTTGGGCAGGTCGGCGACGGCAACCGCAAGGACATCCGTAACGCGGTCGAAGCCGCACACAAAGCGCGGACATCAGGCTGGGCGATGCGTCACGGATACAACCGTTCGCAGATCCTATATTTCATCGCTGAGAATCTCGATGCACGCAATGCAGAGTTTGTGAAGCGTATTGTTGAGATGACAGGACGCACGCAAAAGTCCGCACAAGCAGAAGTGGATACGGCGGTCGAAAGATTATTCACCTATGCGGCTTGGGCGGATAAATATGGCGGCGATATCCAGGAGACGACATTGCGCGGTATTACAGTCGCTGTGAATGAACCCATCGGCGTAGTGGGCATTGTCTGCCCCGATGAATATCCTTTGCTTGGATTTATCTCGTTGATGGCTCCTGCGATTTCGAGAGGCAATACGGTGGTGATGATTCCCAGCCAGCAACATCCGTTATCGGCAACTGATTTCTATCAGGTGCTTGATACATCCGATGTGCCCGATGGCGTGGTCAATATAGTCACAGGCGACCGCGACCACCTGACAAAAACGCTCGTCCAGCACGAAGACGTGGACTCGATCTGGTACTTCGGCTCAGCGGAAGGTTGTTACCACGTCGAGCACGAATCCGCCGCCAACATGAAACGGACGTGGGTGGGCTACGGTCTGCCCCGCGATTGGATGTCTCGCGAACAGGGCGAAGGTCATGAGTTCCTGCACGAGTCTACGCAGGTGAAGAATATCTGGGTGCCGACAGGGGAGTAGGAATTCAGAGACTGGAGTTTAGAGAATTAGACCTCCGAGAGTAGGCTCGGAGGTCTTGATTTTTAGACAGATATCTTATCATCGCAATCGATTGACGGATCTGGTATATCGAAACCAGGGAATAAATCCCTATATAGCTTGGCATTTTTTGCCAGAGTTGCTTTGCAGAATAGATGTCGCTTTGTGTTCTTGTTGGATCGATGGGCAGAAGGGTTGTTTCGATGACAAATATATTCTGTCGAAGTTTACACCGCGCAGGGCGAAGCGCATCTGGTCGAAGATCAAAGTGGGGCGTGTGGTACGTCTCATTGTGAATGGGGAGATGGAGCCCGCAGGGTTGAAAGCGGTTGAAGCGGCGAAGCAGGACGGGCGTTGGGATGGATCGCTCCTTGATCTGAGC
>DNDO01000028.1 GCA_003484265.1 Anaerolineae bacterium | reverse complement strand
ACCCACTTCTGGCGATGCCACCATCGGCGGACATTCCATCTCGAAAGACCCAATGGCTGTCAAGAAAGTCATCGGTGTGGTGCCGCAGGAAATCGCCCTCTACGAAGATCTGACTGCGCGCGAGAATCTGATCTTCTGGGGGCAGATGTATGGCTTGAACGGAAAACCCCTCACCAGTCGCCTGGATGAAGTGTTGGATCAGATCGGTTTGACCGATAAAGCCAATAACCGAATCAAAACCTATTCGGGTGGAATGAAGCGCCGAGTCAACATTGGCGTGGGTCTACTCCACAAGCCCCGTCTGCTTTTCATGGACGAGCCGACGGTCGGCATCGATCCGCAATCGCGCCGCGCGATTCTCGATACTGTCAAAGATCTTAACCAACAGGGCATGACCGTGCTCTATACGACACACTATATGGAAGAAGCCGAGGAACTTTCAAGTCGTGTCGGCATCATCGATCACGGCGAACTGATCGCGCTGGGCACACAAAAGGAACTTACAAAGCAGGTCGGGCAGACGGATACGCTCGTCCTGCACATCGGCGAAAACGACGATCCCAATGCGCTCGCCGAATCGCTCAAAGGCTTGGACGGCATTCTCGAAGTTAACGCGACGATCAATGATGTATCGGTCATTACGTCAGATGCCGAAGAAGTGCTCGCGGCGGTCGTGTCAAAAGCCAACGAGCGCGGTATCAAGATCCGCTCGATAGATATACGTGAACCAAACCTTGAAGCGGTATTTTTGCATCTTACGGGAAGGGCGTTAAGGGATTAGATAATCATGTCGTTGCGGGGAGCGTTCCTGCTCTTTGCCACGAAGCAATCTCCCCAGTAACATGAGTTTGCTCCGCAACTTGCGCTCGCAATGACATGCAGGAAAAATTATGAAAAAATTCCTCCTCATCGGCATCAAAGACCTCAAATTAATGTTCCGTGACCGCGCGGCGCTTACCTTCATGCTTCTTGCGCCGTTCCTGCTCACCATCGGCATGGGATTTGTCACTGGGCGGTTCAGCGGCGGCTCCACGGGGCTTTCGGATATCCCCGTCATCATCGTCAATTTGGATCAACGGGATTTGGGGAACACCCTCGAAGATATATTCTCTTCGGATGAATTATCTGGTTTGATGGAACCCAGCGCTTCAGACTCACCCGAAACTGCCCGCCAATTAATTGACTCAGACGAAGCATCAGCCGCGATCATCATCCCAGAAGGCTTCACCGAAAGCATCATCCCTCCGGAAGGGTCAATGACTGACCCGAATTTTATTAAACCCGAAGCCGTTCAGATCGAGATTTACACAAATCCCTCACGCCCAACGAGTGCGGGAGTCGTCAAATCCATCGTGGACGAATTCATTTCGCGCATCGAAGAGGGCCGAATAAGCGGCACGGTCTCCATTGTGCAGTTGGTGGCGAGCGGCACGATAGACCCTCAAAATATCGAAGCGGTAGCAGGCGACCTACTCCAAAATGTGGGGCAAACCGAAAGCAACGTCATTACCCTCAAGAAAAATATTCAGGGTGCCGAAGCCGTTGAGTTTGACCTGCTCTCCTATTTCGCTCCTGGTATGGCGCTTATGTTCCTGATGTATACCGTCTCTTATGGTGGGCGCTCCATCCTTGCCGAACGCGCACAAGGGACATTGCCACGCATGATGATCTCCCCAACCCAAACCTTCCAGGTATTGGGCGGCAAGGTGCTTGGTATTTTCTTCATGGGCGTTGCACAGGTTGGAATATTGATCCTTGCTTCCGCGATCCTATTCCAGGTGAAATGGGGTGACGCATTGGGAATCATTGTTCTAATCCTTGCGGCAGTCTTTGGCGCATCGGGCTGGGGCATGTTGATCACAGCCTTTGCCCGTACGCCTGCTCAGGTCGGAAGTACTGGCTCAGCCATTATGTTGATCTTTGGCATTATGGGCGGCAGTTTCATCAGCCTTGAGAATTTCCCTCCGTTAATGCAAACCATTAGCAAGATCACACCCAACGCTTGGGGCTTGGACGGTTTCACCACCCTCGCACTCGGCGGTACACTAATGAACCTGACAGAACCAATCACCGCCCTGGTCATCATGGGCGCAGTTTTGTTTGGGATTGCGGTCCTGTTGTTTAAACGCAACGGGTTGGTGCAGAAATGAAAAAAATATTTGCCATTGCATGGAAAGACGCCATCATCCGATTTGCAAGCCCATCGGAGTTGCTCTTCTTTATTATTTTGCCTGTTGTCTTCACCTTCCTACTCGCAGGCGGGACCCCTTCCGGAAACGAAGACAATCGTATTCGCTTACTCGTTGTTGACGAATCGAACACAGCGGTCTCTCAGCAAATACTTGCTGAACTCGAAAACTCAACCGCTGTCCGTTCGGAGGTTGTCTCGCACGAAGAAGCGCAAAGTCAATTTGACGATCGCAGTGCGGCTGCTGTATTCATCCTCCCAGCAGAGATTGATATTGCATCTCTTCAAGATGGCACGGCAGAAGTTGAATTGCTTCAACAACCGAATAATATCAACGCAACCATCGCCGAACGAGCTGTTCTCACTGCAATCCGCAGGGTGAGCAATGCCATTTCCGCCGCGCAAAATGCGGTCAGCGTGCGTGAAGAAATACGACTGTTTGCGTCGGATGCAGAGAAGCAAGCCTATTTTGAAAACTCATTGATAATGGCGCAGTCCCTACGAGAGGATGCCCCCGAGCGTGTGGCTGTCATCGAAGGGTCAACGCCCGATCAGATCGAATATGATCCGCGCGCGAATTCATCCGCGGGACAGTTGATCACCTGGGTGTTCATTCCATTATTCGGTATCTCCGCCTTATTCGCCTTTGAACGCCAGCAAGGGACTTTGTGGCGCCTACTCACAACGCCATCACATAAAGCAACTTTTTTGCTTGGCACGATCTCTGGTCAGGTTGCGATGGCTCTCGTGCAAATGTTCCTGTTGGTTGGGTTTGGCATCCTTGCGATGAAACTCAACTGGGGACGTGAGCCGTTGGCACTGTTCGTCCTCTTGTTTGCATCCGCTCTCGCGGCGGCGGCATTCGGTACCACCATGGGAACCTTCATCAAGACCGAGGGTCAAGCCAGCGGACTGAGCATCATGTTCGGCATGGTCTTCGCCATGATGGGCGGATGCTGGTATCCGCTGGAGTTATTCCCGTCCGCGATACAGAATGCGGTAAAGGTCCTCCCCACCACCTGGGCAATGCAAGGTATGTTGGATCTCGGACTGCGCGGTGGCGGGCTGGTTGATATTCTGCTCGAAGCGGGTGTCCTGCTTGGGTTTGCAGCAGTCTTCTTTAGCGTAGGTGTGATGAGATTTCGATATGAGTGATGAAAAGATCGTCGAACAAAATCAGATCTAAACGTAACGTAATGAAAAGTCCCGTTTTTATAAGCGGGACTTTTTACTCTGCCTGGTGCAAAGCCGGCTGGGGCTTCTCGCGGGATGTGGCGAAAAATCCGCTTGGGAGGTCGATGGGCGTGAATGCCGCTCCGCTTTGTACGTCTGCGAATGGGATGTAATAAAGGGAAATATCGCTGCGGTCAAATCGCTGGTATGCAAACATAATGTACTTCCCATCCGGGCTCCAGCGCGGGTCGCGGTAGCAGCACTGACCGTTGTTGATCGGATTGATCTTCGTCATTTCCCTGGTCTCGCTGTTATACAAGTACAAATTTCCAAAGCCATCGTTTCTTACCGAATCGTTCAGGAGGAATAAATTCTTTCCATCCCAATCGAAACTGCCGATGCGTCGGTTGCTGTCGCTTTCGAAGTCAATACGCCCACCGGGGATCGTATCTATGCGCGAGAGAGCTACGTTGGCACAGTTCCCTATATCCGCGTTCATAAGGAAAATTTGATCCGGGTTTGCAAGCCTCGTATCAATGACGTGCGCGGCAATGCGGGTTTCATCCTTCGACCAAAGCACTTCACGGAACGGGACCTGGTTATAGAAACAGTTCTCTTTCACTTCAAGCAATTCAAAACGGGATGTAATGCCTTGCAAAGTCTCGACATCGAACGGAAAGATATTCAACGTGCGCTGGATGCTGATCGCCGCAAATTTTCCGTCCGGTGAAACGCTGAACCCTTCGAGTAGTTCATTATTCAGGAAGCAAGAGAGTTCCTGTGTTTGTTTCGTCTCTGCATCCACGATATAAGCGCAATTACGGGACATAAATATTAGCCGGTTGCCGGGAATCCACTGCAGGTTGTCTTTGGGAGAGTTCTCGGTTCGGATCTGAACCACTCCACTACCGTCCATGTTCATGAGATAAATTTGATTGCCGGATATGATTGCGAATTGGTCTGCGTCACCGGGATAAATGTTTTCCGGGGTGGGCACTATCGTGGGTGTTAACTCAACAGCGGAAGTGGCTGTCGGCAAAATGGGTATAAGAGTTTCAGTGGGAGTATCAACTGTTTCGGACAGAAGCAGGTTCAAAGTCGGGGTGGAGGCGACGGAGAGAAACGGGATATTACCTTCGCGGGCGAACATCCAAAAGAAAGCGAGTAAAAATGTCAGACTGGCAATAATCCAGATCAAGCTTGTACGGATCGCCGCAGTTCTGCCGTACCGTTCCCGTAGTGGAGAAGAATGTTCCTCGCCGAACGCCGCCCTGCTCAAAGCGCGCGCCAGATGCATGATGGTGACATAGCGGTCGCGTTTGTCTTTCGCCAGTGCGATGTTGACAAACTCGCCCATTTCGGGCGGGAGTTCGGGAACTTCACTCAAAATATCTGGGATTGTATGTTCGGGGTCCTTTTTCTTTGACGAGGACCCACCCGCCTCGCTTCCCAACGGATGCTTGCCGCTTAACATTTGGCAGATCACCACCCCCAGGCTGTAGACGTCAGATCGTTCGTCGACGGTTTCCTCGTTTTCTTGTTCCGGACTCATGTACCCCGGCGTGCCAACCTTCCCTTCGATTGATGATGGGACTGCGGGTTTCTCCGGTGTGGCAACCCCAAAATCGGAAATGTAAGGATGCATATCGAAATCGAACAGGATATTATCAGGTTTAATATCGCGGTGAATGATGTTGAGTTTGTGGGCAGAATCGAGGGCGGGTGCGATGCGGTCAATGATCTGGGCAGTCTCTTGAAGCGATAGTTTTCCCTTTTTTGCAAGCAATCGGTTGAGCGAGCCGCCTGCCATATATCGCATGACAAAAAATGGCTGCCCGTTGTGTTCCCCCACATCATAAACCGGCACAATAGCGGAGTGTTCGAGCGACGCGATCATTTTCAATTCCCGCCGGAAATGCGCCTTGAGGCTTAGATCATGAGCCGCATCCTCGGTCGATTCGAGCGCAAATACCTTCACAACCACTTCTCGGTTGGCTTGTACATCGAGGGCGCGGTATACCACAGTCGATTGACTGCGCCCAAGCTCCTCTTTGATCTTATACCTGCCGATTGATTCCGGTAACATTCCGTTCAAGTATAACGCAACAAAAGGACGTTGAAATGAAAAGTCCCGCTCGAGCGGGACTTTTATCCTAGCACAATTTCGAGTTATTTATCCTGTATTTCAGCCGCCCTGAGCGTATTCGCCATAAGCATGGCAATCGTCATGGGTCCCACCCCGCCAGGGACAGGCGTGATGAAACCAGCAACTTCTTTTGCCTCATCAAAGTTGACATCGCCGACCAGTTTTTGCCTCGGTTTGCCAGTCTTTTCACTGATAAGCGGAGTACCATCGTCATTCAACAATGGGATGCCGTTAATGCCAACATCTATGACAGCCGCACCAGGCTTGATCCAGTCGCCGCGCACCATTTCAGCGCGACCGATCGCGGCTATGATGATGTCCGCCTGGCGTACGGCGGCAGGGAGATCCTTCGTCCGCGAGTGGACAACGGTCACGGTAGCATTCTCTTTCACCAGCAATAACGCGGCGGGCATACCCACAATGTTGGAACGCCCCAACACAACGGCATTTGCGCCTGAGATCGGTACACCCGCCTCCTTGAGCAGATAAATACAACCGTATGGTGTGCAGGGAACGAACAACGGCTCGCGTCCCTTTTGCGCCAACCTGCCTAGGTTGATCGGGGAGAAACCGTCCACATCCTTTTCGATGCTGACCAGTTGCAGAACACGTTCCTCATCCAGATGATCGGGTAAAGGTAACTGGACTAGAATGCCGTTCACTTTTGGGTCGGCATTCAATTTCTTGATGAGCGTTTCCAAGTCTTCCTGCGTAATATCCGATGAGACAGGGTGATGGAATGATGTCATTCCCAACTCGGCACAGGCTTTTTGCTTCATGTTAACATAAGTCGCCGAGTCGATGCGCTCACCGACCAGCACTGTTGCCAGCCCCGGCTGTGATTTCCCATCCGCGATCCGTTTGGCAACCTTCTCTTTAACCTCTGCACGCACCTTTTTCGCGATTGCGGTCCCATCAATTAACTCTGCAGTCATAAATAGTCTCCTTTTCGGGATGGTAGTATTTTACAATCCCGCCGATATTTCACAAAGTGACACCTATCCACTCTTTAAGATTACGCCTTTCATCTTTTCCCCGTCTGTTTCATTCAACAATACCTGATCCACCTCGTTCCAGCGCGGAAATGGAGCAAACGCATTCACGCGCAGATAGTTCTCTGAGTGCCCCTCCATCAGCCAGCCCTGCTCCCCCATCTCCGAGGTAGATTCCCACAACACGGACACGTTACGTCCGACGAATTTTTCCCGATAGTATATAGCTGACTCTTCGAGCACATCATGCAGGATATGATTACGCTTCTTCCTTAACTCGGGCTTGACCTGCCCTTTCATCCTTGCCGCTGCTGTGCCGGGGCGCGGCGAATACGTGAAGACATGCCCGCCTGCGAAGTTTATTTCTCTTACGAAATCAAGCGTCTCGGCAAATTCTTCTTCCGTTTCACCAGGAAAGCCAGCGATGATGTCAGTTGTAATGGCAACGTTAGGGATCACTTCGCGCGCCGCGAACACCAACTCACGGAACGACTTTGGCGTTGTGTGACGCCTCATCCGTTTCAGCGTGGATGCGCTTCCAGATTGGAGAGGCAGGTGAAGGTGCGGCATGAGACGGTTATCATCCCAGAGGGAAAAGAATTCATTTGATAAGTCCCAGGGTTCGAGGGACGAGAGGCGCAGGCGCGGCACATCCGTTTCACGCAATATGGCCTTGGTCAGTTCAGTTAAATGCGAGTCAAAATCATAACCCCACGAGCCGAGGTGAACGCCTGTTAGAACAACTTCTTTCGCCCCGCCATCCAACGCGGATTGAATATCAAGGACGATGTCCGCCACTGTGCGGCTTCGCCCCTCGCCGCGCGCAACGGTGGTGATGCAGAACGTACATTGGTTATCACAACCGTCCTGTACTTTGATGAAAGCGCGTGTGCGGCGGTGCAGACCGGGGAGCGGTTCGCGTGTGATGGGTTCTAGATCGAATGATTTCTGTGAAAGATCGAGGACATCGGCAATGAGATGGTCTTTGCGGTCATTGGAAATAACATGCATGACATTCGGCAGGTCATATGCCTTTTGAGGCTGGAGCGTTGACCAACATCCCGTTGCTACGATCTTCTCCACGCCCGCCCGCGCGATCTGACGGATCTTCCCGCGAGAGGCAGATGCGGCATCGTTTGTCACGGCACAGGTGTTGACAACAGCCATATCCGCTGAATCGGCGGAGGCAACGATCTCATGTCCTGCCGCGCGGAATTGCCGCGCCATCGTTTCGATCTCGCTCTGGTTGAGCCTGCATCCTATGGTATCAAGGTATATTTTCATAAGTATCTTGCAGTGGTTGAGTAGATCCGTATGTTCTTTGAAGGTCTTATCGAACCACCTAGTGAGGAAAGTTATTATGGAATTTTGTTGGTCATGTTTCGGCGGGTCTATACCGCCTACTCTACAAACACAGTTCTACGGTTGTATCACTACAAAATTCTGGAATAACACATCCACGCCGGGTTCGTTGAACGAACCTGCCAACACACCGACATCGCCAACAGGGAAGTCAGAATCCTGCACAGCGGCTACCTGGGTGAAATTCACATAAAAGGTGAGAGTGTTTCCAATGCAATCGGCGCGCAAGTGATTTACGCCGTCCCCCAGAATCAGGTCAGTGGGCATCATGGACTCTTGAGCGATCAAGACAGCCTGCCCGCCGATGAATTTACCCACTCCATAGAACCCATCCGTGGAAATAATAAAGAAATAATGGTCCCCGTTCTGGTAGCGGCACATCAGACCGGCGCGATTTTCTTCAGGACCATCCAGCCGGGAAACATCCGCTTCGACTCGCACGTCACCAAAGTGCTTCCCCGGCGTAGACCAATAATTTACTTTCGGTTCGCGGATGAGGAAGCGGTACCCGCCGCTGTCATAATCCATGATGCCGCCCTCGTTGAGCACGCGGTCCCAGCCGGAAGTATTATCGGCGAACAGTTCCTGATATAGAATGTCGCCCGGGTTACCAGACAGAATTGTTTGTGGTGGCGAGGCAGGGATGCAGGAGGCGAGAACAAGGATGATGGATGAAAGAATTACAGTGGGAACACGAGTAAATTTCATGTGGGGATTTTATCAGAGTTAAGTCCGTCAATACGAGCCGAAGACGGAGCAATCCTCAACATCGGAAGGATTTTTCGCAAATCCTTCGACCGCGCAGCCAACTAATGGCGGCTCCGCTTAGGATGGAACATTATGGAAATTCGTTTTTCAACAACGCTTCGGCTTCTACACTGCCCAAGTCACGTGCCTGCACCAAATGATCGAACATCGATTGGCGGTCATTTGTTTCCAGGTAGAGTAATGCCAAATGAAAATGAACCGATGCAAGCTGCGGATCAATCGTCAGCGCATCCATCAAGATTCGTTCCGCTTCGAAATGCCTGCCATCGAGCACCAACAACCAGCCGAGAACGTCCAACGCCGATGGATCATTCGGAGCCAGCCTTACTGCCGTCTGCGCGGCAGGAACGCCAACGTCCTCTATATTGATATTGTTCTGCGCGCAAAAGCCCGCCAGCAAGCGCCAATACTCCGCGTTATCCGGCAGGAGCACGGTCGTGTATTGATAAGCCTCCAGCGCGCGTATCAGGTCGCCTGTCATCGAGTACTCCTGACCGATCGAAATATACCAGGCTGGGTTTTCAGGCTCGAGCTCAGCGGCGGATCGATATTCAGTCAACGCTTCATAGTGATTCCCGACACGCTGAAAGTAAAGCCCTCGTAAGCCCCTGACAACGGATGAATTGGGGTCAAGACTCAGCGCACGGTCGAGATATGTCAACGCCTCATCTCCCGCCGATTGCTGATCCGCCTCTCCAAGCCATGCCCATGCCTCAGCATTGTTCCCATTTAAATTGACAGCTTCTTCGAACGCGGCTTGTGCAAGTTCCCATTCGTTGACAAGTCCCAGTCCGCGCCCGATGATAATTTTTTGTTCTGTAGGCGAGGCACTTAACGCAGACAAGTTCAAGGCTGTGCGAAGAGTCTCGGCAGCTGGACCAAAATCAGGGTCAAGCTGCGAGGCGTAGATCAGTTCGGTCAGCGCTTGGTTCGGATCGGTCAATGTCAAAAGGAGTCCCAAACGATAGTGAGAAGAGGCATCCTCCAAACGATCTTCCGTATAAAGTTGAAGGTATTCCGCGGCTTTGGAATAATCTTTTTTCTCCTGATACGTCTGGGCAAGACGCGAATAGAGGTTTGTAGATGGGTTTGGCTGGTCAAGCGCCTGTTCCCAAAGTTCAGCGGCGCGTTGAGGGTCTTCGTTCAAATAAGCGATATCACCCCAGGCAACCCACCCATCGGGCGAAAGCACGTTTCTATCGAATGCCTTTTGATAAGCGGCATCAGCCTGCAAATATTTTTCAGCATAATAAAAATGATGTCCAGCAAGTTCGTAGAGGTCGGGGCGCCAAAGCAGGCGCATCGCGGCGGTCTGATAATGCGCCGCCGCCTCTAGATGAGAAGGCGCGGTCTCTGCCCTTCTGATCTCGGAATATCCGGAGGAGATGAACGGCGCAGAAACTGCCAGAATAAGTATGAACAATACGAGACCACTGCGAAACCTTTCACGCATATTGATATTATAAAGGGGTGTAGTCGAATAAATTGGAGTTTCGATGCGATGGCATCATGACCAAGATTCGGTCGTGCTATTCGCATTACGCAAAGAAAGACATATTTTTTTCAAGTGGAAGTATAATCACAGTAACCCATGGTCGATTCCCTCACTCAAATGTTCAATCTCTTCACACAACCCACAGGGAGTGTGATCTATCACTTGGTGCTGGTGTTCTCCATTGTCAGCGCGCTTCAATCTTCGATCTTCCTGTTACGGGCAAGCGGGTTTCCCCAGGCACGACGCACAGTGTTTGGTTTGAGTTTACTCCTTTCAGCGCAGGTGGCGCTCTTTGTATTGAGCGCATTAGGGAACGAGGGTTTGATCAATCTGCCCCTTTTCCTTCCGCCTGCAGACCGCGCATTGACGCTCTTTGCGCTGGTATGGATGGTTTGGCTGTGGACTTTCCCAGAACCCAGCCGCGCATCAGACGTAGGGACGGCGCTGGTCAGCCTTTTGGTGGGGGCGGCGTTTACTTTGAGCCTGATTGCCTATTCACAAAATCCCACGACAGCCTATAACCTGACCGTCTTCGACGGGTACTGGCAACTGGCAAGCCTCGGTATCGCAGTATTTGGTTTGTTCCTGCTGCTGGTGCGCCGCCCGAACGGTTGGGGCAATGGGATGGCGGTCTTCGTGCTTGCGTTTGCCGGACATTTACTTCACATGATCTTCGGGCGGATGGAGGGCGAATTCCCCGGCGCAGTGCGTCTTGCATATATGGCGGCGTATCCCATTTTGATGACGCTGGCCCAGCGTTTCCCCTCGCCTTCGCAAATACCCACCACGATCAAACCTATCGCGCCATCGGATGAACGCCGGCGATACAGCACGGACCCGAAAACCTTCCACGCCCTGCTTGCGCTTGCCGCCGAGTCCAGTGTGGAAAAAGTGAGTCAGGCGATCACCCGCGCCATCGCGCAGACAATGTTGGCTGATTTGTCCTTTCTCATTAATCTTACAGATAACAATAATCAGTTGCAGATCGCAAGCGGATACGACCTGATCCGGGAGGAGAATCTCGAAGGCGGGAGTCTGAACAAGAACTTGATCCCGATGCTCACGAACTCCATCCAACGCGGACGTCCACTGCGCCTGCCGTCGAGCAGTACATCGGCGGATATCAAAGGGCTCAGCGAATTGTTGGGTTTGGCGACGCCCGGTCACTTGATGAGCGTCCCGATCATGACGCCAGAAAAGGAAGTGATTGGCGGCGTGCTGGTGCTCTCCCCATATTCCAACCGCTTATGGAGCGCGGAAGATCAGGCATTCCTCGCCAATATCGCCACATCGCTTGTTCCCATCATCCAACGCGGACAGAGAATGAGCGCCCTCGAAAATAGATCTACGCTAACAAGGCAGGAACTGGATGTTGCGCAGGTACGCATCGCCGACCTCGAACGACGCAACAACGACCTGCTAAATCAAATGGACGCAGTCAAAGCTGACGCATCCGAAGGCTTGGCTCAAGCCGAGAACCTCGCCGAACTGACGAAGATGCAGAATGATGCGCAAAAAGCCATCGAGAAGTTGAAGGCAGAGAACGAGAACCTGCGCGCATCGAAGGGTATCAAGCCCGGAAGCCCGGCGTCCACACAGATGGAATCGGAATTACGCTCGATGCTTGAGGAAGTCGCCCGGTTGCAGAACCAGCTTGGCGAAGCCAATATCAAACTCATGGAGGCACAGAAAGGCTCGTCTGTGGCGGCTTCCACTGAACAGGCTGAGGTTGTCACCTCCATTTCTCAGGAACTGCGCCAGCCCATGTCGTCCATCGTGGGTTACACAGACCTGTTGTTGGGAGAATCGGTCGGCATTCTCGGTGCTTTGCAACGCAAGTTCGTGGAACGGATCAAATCATCCACAGAACGGATCGACAACCTCATCAACGACCTGATCCAGATCACCACGCTTGAATCAGAACTCAATACGCTTAAACCTGAATCTGTAGACTTGAACCTCATCATCGATAA
This sequence comes from Anaerolineae bacterium, assembly GCA_003484265.1. Lineage (GTDB taxonomy): Bacteria > Chloroflexota > Anaerolineae > Anaerolineales > Villigracilaceae > Defluviilinea. The sequence continues at coordinate 2,383 of DNDO01000028.1, read as the reverse complement.
CGCCATGTCTTACACGAGCAGTCAGGTGCGCGAGAAGAACATCTCGATGCTCCTCGACCTGCCGAAGAACATTGCATCCATCCACGCGGACCGAGAGGCACTTCAACAAATATTGATCCACCTCCTCCAGAACGCCGGGGCAGCCTCCCCGAATGAGGGAACCGTACGTCTGCGCGTCCAGACGAAGAAGGAAGAGGGCAGGGATTATGTCCTTTTGCAGGTTACAGATACGGGTGGAGGCATCCCCGCTGAAGACCTGCCGCGCGTGTTCACGCGCCTTTACCGCGCAGACAATGTGCTCATCCAGGGAGTTGGTGATACGGGCGTAGGGCTGTCCATAGCGAAGACCCTCACCGAAGCGCAAAAGGGCCGCATTTGGGTCGAGAGTGAAACAGGCAAAGGTTCCACGTTCAGCGTTCTGCTCCCCATTTCCACGACCAAAATCGAGATGGAGAAATACCCATGAATGCCCTGCGCCAGGCGGGTAGTGGAGTCATCATTGGAGCGGTTTCACTCATCCTCGTCATCGGAGGCATCTCACTGGCGTTGTCCGAAACATCCGCGCCGTCTTTTCAGCCCACGCCGTCACCCGTCCCTACACAGTTCGCAGTCGAATTTGCTTCACCTTTTCCAACACCAGACGTACCAACGATCATCCCCACCGATACACCTCTCAATGCGATCCTTCCGCAACCGACCGTTTGCACAATACCGGGCGGCTGGATCGCCATCACTGTGGGAGCAAATGAAGACCTCAATACGATCGCGCAAAGATACAATATAACCACCGACGAGCTGAATAGCAGGAACTGTCTCAACTTCCAAAACCCCGCGCCGGGTACAACGATATACGTCCCGGCTGTGCCGACAAAAGTGGTCGCTCAATGTTTTCCGCCGGGAGGTTGGGTTAAAAGGCACGTTGTACAACCGGGTGAGAACCTATTTCGTATTGCGCTCTCCTATGGAATTTCGTATCCTCAATTACAAGCTGGCAACTGCCTAGGTTCGTCCACGACCATATTTGCCGGGCAATTGCTTTGGGTGCCAAACGTCCCGACCATAACGCCGGCAGTTACATCCACAAAAGCCGCGACGACCACTCCATCGTCAACTTCCACCAAAACACCAGACTTCTCGACGATCACACCTTCCTCTACATTCATGGCAACGTCATCGCCCGTGCCAGCCACAGCCACGCCAACAACAACCCCGTCAACACCCAATGCCCAATGAAACCGATTCGCTGGAGCATCATCCTCAGCGCGCTCCTGCTCGCCGGATGCGGAGTCAACGCGTCAACTCAGCCATCCCTGCCCTATATCCTGGTGACGTCGGCGCCTAACCCATCACCAACGCCGACTCCCTTCCTGCCGGTTTCGTGGACGCCAACCAGCTCGCCTCTTTCCCAGCCGATAATTGATTCATCGTCCCCAACTTCCACCTCCCCTTCAGCGACTCCAACCGAAGTCCCGACCATAGACCCGAATTTCCTGATCAATACAGTCGCGCCATTACCAACCATCGACTCATCCGGCAGTCAGGTCCTTAATAACGGACAGGAGACCATCAACTTCCTGTTGATCGGTTCCGATAAACGTTCCGGCACATCCTTTCGCACAGACACGATGGTCGTCGCCATCCTGCGTCCCAGTGAGGGACAGGTCTCCCTCATCTCAATCCCGCGCGACCTGTGGGTCTTTATTCCCGGCTGGGAGAATAACCGCGTCAACACCGCATACCAACACGGCATATCCACCAACTACCCCGGCGGCGGGCCCGGTCTGCTCAAAGACACAATCCAATACAATCTGGGCATACGCATCGACCACACCGCCATGGTGGACTTCGACGGCTTTCGCCAAATTGTGGATACGCTCGGCGGTGTGGACATCCCCGTCTCTTGTGCTTATACAGACTGGCGTTTGATCGACCCAAGCTACAACCCTGAGATCGAAGAGAACTGGTTCCTGTACACTGTCAACCCCGGCGTGATCCACATGGATGGCGACCTCGCGCTCTGGTACGCACGCTCCCGCCAGAAATCCAGTGACTTCGACCGTGGACGCCGCCAACAGGAAGTGTTGCGCGCGATCTTCACACAGGTCCTTCAAACCGGGACACTGACGCGCATCCCGGAGTTGTACGGCAATGTAAAAGACAACGTCGAAACAGATCTGGGACTCACCGACATCCTGCAGCTGTCCCTCTACGCCCCCAAGATGACCAACGCCGACATCCGCAGTTATTACCTGCGCCCTCCCTACGTCAACTCATGGATCACAAGCGGCGGCGCATATGTCCTTTCGCCAGATCAAGCCCTGCTCTCACAACTGCTCACCGAAGCATTGTCGCCATCCACGCGCACTGTGCAGAGACAGACCAT
>DNDO01000128.1:4492-4839 GCA_003484265.1 Anaerolineae bacterium | reverse complement strand
ACCGCTTCATTTGACCCGCAGACTGATTCTGCCATCTCGAACCAATTCAACGCTGATGATTTGGCCGCTCGCAAGCAGAACAAATCCGCCTTGCAGGAAAAACTGGGACTTCCTGTCGCCGACGAAACTCCCTTACTTGGCATCGTCTCACGCATGGATCAGGCAAAGGGTATCGACATTGCGCTTAAGGGCTTGAGGATGCTGCGTAAACAAAACTGGCAACTGGTTATTCTTGGCGCAGGCGACTCAAAACTGGAAGAAGCCGCAAAGAAATTACAGGAAGCCCTGCCAGACCGCGTCCGTGTGGAGACGCGTTACGACGCCAAACTTGCCCGTCAAATCTATGC
>DNDO01000128.1:3974-4237 GCA_003484265.1 Anaerolineae bacterium | reverse complement strand
CAGATGATCGCAATGCGATACGGGAGCGTGCCTCTCGTCCGCGCGGTTGGCGGACTTCACGACACGGTAACAGACAGCGAAACGGGATTCGTCTTTGTAGACCAGAAGGTGAAATCCTTTAACGATACCATCCGCCGCGCGTTGAAGTTGTACCCTTATCACTCGCGGTGGATGAACTTGCAAAAAGGGGGTATGGAGCAGGATTTCTCGTGGGCAAACTCTGCGCAAAAGTATCTTGACCTGTACAAGAAACTCATCGAAAG
>DNDO01000128.1:1026-3770 GCA_003484265.1 Anaerolineae bacterium | reverse complement strand
TGTACAAGAAACTCATCGAAAGCTCCAGTGCACCTGTCAAAAGCGGAGAGACCTACCCAACACGTCCGCTTACAACAACAAGAAAAATAAAAGAAGATAAAACAGAGACCGCGAACGGAGAATCATAGATGAAAACACGCGCAGTCATTCTGGCAGGTGGGGAAGGCTCGAGATTAAGCGTACTCACAGCCAAGCGCACAAAGCCCGCTGTCCCGTTTGCGGGGAAGTATCGCATTATCGACTTTGCCCTGTCCAATTGTGTCAACTCGGGAATCTTCGATGTGATGATCCTCGCTCAATACCGTCCGCAATCTTTGGTGGAGCATATCGGTTCAGGAGCACCATGGGATTTAAACCGTGACTTTACCGGCGGCGTTAAAATACTCACCCCGTATAAAGCGCGCAATGACTCCGACTGGTTTGCAGGTACAGCCGATGCCGTCCAGCAAAACTTCAGTTTTATAAAGAAAGATTCTCCAGACCTCGTCATGATCCTCTCAGGGGATCATATCTACACAATGGACTACGAACCGATGATCTCTTTTCATCTGGATTATCAGGCAGACCTGACAGTTGGAACGATCAGAGTTCCGATCGAAGAAGCCTCCCGATTCGGCATCCTTGCGGCCGACAATCAATACAGGGTCAAGTCCTTTATTGAAAAGCCAGTCAACCCTCCTTCGGACCTGGCCAACATGGGTGTCTATCTATTCAACATCGAACTGCTCGACCGGGTCTTGTGGGAAGATCGTCGGAACGCAAAGTCATCGCACGATTTTGGCAAGGATATCATCCCAAAACTGATCAGAGAAAAGGCGAATGTGCGGGCATTTCCATATTCAGGCTACTGGATGGACGTGGGGACAGTCGCATCCTATTGGCAGTCGCAGATGGATCTGCTCTCTCCGTCACCGCATCTAAAACTTTACGACCGCAATTGGATCATTCATACGCGTACCGAGCGCCAGCCGCCTGCGCGTTTCCCGGCAAATGCCCTTATCTATGCCAGTATGATCTGCGGCGGATGTCTGGTTGAAAAAGATGCCCATGTTGAAAGCAGCATCCTTTCCCCCGGTGTCATCGTAAGGTCGGGCGCGGTTGTGCGCGAATCGGTCATATTGACGGATTGTGTCATCGAAAGCGGTGCTGTGGTCGAGCGCGCAGTATTGGATAAACATGTCCACGTCGGGAAAAATGCCCGCATCGGCTGGGGTGTTGCAGACCAGGCCATCAAGATCGCTTTGGTAGGAAAGAACAGTGTTGTCCCGGAGAACCACGTGATCGAAGCAGGCGCCGAGGTTGGGACCGACATTATTGCATCAGACTATGCCGAACCAGTTGTTCGCGCAGGACAATATCTTGAAACACGGAGATTGGCAAATGAAATTTGATCGTTCGGGCGGAATCCTTTTACATCCCACCAGCCTGCCGGGTCCGTATGGGATCGGTGATCTCGGTCCGCAGGCATATCGTTTTGTTGACTGGCTCGCTTCCACTGGCTGCAAACTTTGGCAGGTGCTTCCATTGGGTCCCACAGGTTACGGCGATTCGCCTTATCAATGTTTTTCTGCGTTTGCCGGCAATCCCTATCTCATCAGTTTCGACGCGTTGCTGGAAGACGGACTGTTATCTCAAGATGATTTGGCGGATATGCCCGACTTCAACGCCTCAAAAGTGGACTTTGGTCTGCTCATCCCGTGGAAACTGAATCTACTTGAAAAAGCATTTTCGCGATTCCGATCAGCGCCAGACAGCCTCCGCGATGAATTTAACTCCTTCTGTACGGATAACGCCTCCTGGCTCGACGACTACGCCTTGTTCATGTCAGTCAAGGAAGCGAACGGAGGCGGGGCATGGAACGAATGGGACGAGGCGATCCGCAAACGAAAAAGATCCGCGATGGACAAGGCACGCAAAGACCACGCTGAAAGTATCCAGCGGCATTCATTCCATCAATTCAATTTCTTCCGGCAGTGGAATAAACTCCGCGCGTACGCAAAAGAACGAAATATAAAGATCATTGGTGATATCCCCATCTTCATCGCCTACGACAGCGCGGATGCATGGGCAAACGCCGAATTATTTTTCCTCGACGAGAACAGCCTGCCGACAGTTGTCGCCGGCGTTCCGCCTGATTACTTTTCTGCCACAGGGCAATTATGGGGCAACCCGCTCTATCGCTGGGATGTCCACAAGAAAACAGGGTACGCCTGGTGGCTGGAACGTTTCCGCGCTGTCTTGAACTTGGTCGACATCGTCCGCGTTGACCACTTTCGCGGCTTTGCCGGGTATTGGGAGATTCCCTTTGGGGAGCCGACCGCCGAGCATGGACAGTGGATCACTGGACCCGGCAGTGACTTTTTCAAGGCTATGAACAAGGGTCTGGTGGGTGAATCAGATGCCGAATTGCCCATCATCGCAGAAGACCTGGGACTTATCACTCCGGATGTGGTCGAACTGCGCGACGAGTTCAACCTGCCGGGCATGAAGATATTGCAGTTCGGCTTCTCTGGCGCGGACAACGCCTTCCTGCCGCACAATTACGTCTCGAATTGCGTTGCATATACAGGTACTCACGATAACGACACTGCGCGCGGCTGGCTTGAATCCGCGCCCCAGCATGAGCGTGAATACGCATTCCGTTATTTGAATACCGATCCAAAACGCTTCGTATGGGATTTGATCCGCGGCGTGTGGTCGTCGGTTGCCGTTTACGCCGTCACCACCATGCAGGATTTGTTGAA
>DNDO01000128.1:529-713 GCA_003484265.1 Anaerolineae bacterium | reverse complement strand
AAGACATGAATGAGGAACTGGCGCGGAGTTTGAAGGAGTTGAATGGGTTGTTCTTGAGGTAATTATTTGTAAACGTCTGTGCTGGACGGATCAGTGAAAGGTGATTGAACTTGTTACTATCTCAAAATCGGAAACCGGAACGAAGAATATGGGCAGCCTTTTGTGTTTTGGCGCTGGCCGCTTT
>DNDO01000128.1:0-285 GCA_003484265.1 Anaerolineae bacterium | reverse complement strand
GGCGCTGGCCGCTTTATCGTGTAATTTACCAAGCAGCAGGGAGCCCACGCCTTCTGTTCCACCTGGAGAGGAGCAAGGTCCGCCTTCGAGTAACACGCTCGATCATAACCACTTGTTGATGTCTACGGTGCGGATCATGATGGAAATGCGCGAGGGCGATGAGTACGTCGCCTTTGCGTCCGGCTCGGGCACGATCCTCAGCACGGATGGTTTGATCCTGACCAATGCCCACGTGGCAAAACCGTCAACACTGGGCGAATTTGGCGACCCTGACCGCTTGACGAT
>DNDO01000108.1 GCA_003484265.1 Anaerolineae bacterium | reverse complement strand
CCTTTACTTTGTAGATAAGCAATCCTGTTTCCCACACTGACAGGTGATTGTGAATCATTTTTACTTTTTGTTACCCACTCGATTCCCTCTGTGGAAAGATCATAAATGCCTATATCAAACCATCCATTTTCGTCAGAATGGAATAAAAGTCGATTTCCGTCTGGTGACCATTTTGGTTCATGAGCGTTGAGCGGGACCTGGGTCGTCTTGCCTGTATCAAGATCAAGGATGAATATCCCATAATCCTGCCCTTGCATTTCGCAGCTGGCAGCAAGATGCTTCCCATTTGGCGACCATTCCACCTGCCAGGCAGGGTGACTGGTATCGAGAACGAGATTCTTGTCTTCACCATTAACCGACATAATATAGGTGCCGAAATGTCCCTGCTCGTCGCTGAGGAAAGCGAGTTGATTTCCAACCGGCGACCAGCAGAAGTTGGGTTGCAAGGCATGGGGGGTGTTTGATGTTAGGTCTGAGTGTGTGTTCGTGGATGGGTCGTAAACGACAATATGATAACTTTCACTGCCATCTGAATCCAAAGCATAGGCGATTTTTGTTCCATCTGGAGAATATCGCGGATTGAACTTGCCGCCGCCGCCTGATGTTATTGGATGTAACTGAGACGGATAATTCAACTCTAATTCATATATCTGCCATTCACCGGTTTTGTTCCATGCGAAGGCAATTTTGGAGTTGTCCGGTGAAATGTCAAATAACGGCTCGACGTGTGGCGTGCGGAGGAGTTGGGCGAGGTCAAGCATGAAGTTGGATTGAAGTTACCGGCACCTTCAAGGCGACTGTAACTTGTTATGCCACGATATGGTCATTTTCTTTGAGCGAGGGCAGGGTATCCATGCCGGCTTTTTGGGCGAGGTCGATCATATAGTCGCGGAGCGCATTTTCTTTAGCCTCATCCAGCGTCGGCTTCGTGTAAGATGCGAGCAATTCCTTCACGCGGATTTTGGCCCGGCCGAATGCGTCCAATCCGCCGGAGTCCTTCCACCCGCGGACAGAGTCGCGGTCGATGATACTGCTGGGCAGATATTGTTCTTTTCGAAAGAGCTGCATAGTGATCCGTTGTTTGAGGAAATCGCCGCCTTTGAAGTTTATGTCTTCGTCGTAAAAGCCGGTGGCGAGGGTGTCCGTGTGCAGAGTGACGCCTGCCACCATGCGCTTCGCCATCGAAATGGCTTCGGCATCCACGACAAGTTTTTCCGCGCTGTGACAGGCGAGAAAATCGAGCATACCTGCGCCGGAGATCATATTGATTCCGCTCAATGCGCCGATCATGGCCGTGATGCCGCTCTCGAGGCCCGCCTGCACATCGACAAGTTTTGAATCGGTTGCGCCTAGGTAAGTGTGTGTGGGCATCTTGAGTGTCTTTGCAACCTGTGCGTAGGAGCAATCCAGCATGGCGGTTTCGACAGCGCCCATTGGTGTTGCACCTTTGCGCATGTCAAAGATCGCTGCCGCGCCGCCCCATACGATGGGAGAACCTGCGTGCGCTAGTTGATGGATGGCGATGCCTGCCAGACATTCGGCGGTATGTTGTGTGATGGCTCCCAATATTGTCACCGGTGCTGCCGCGCCGGCCAACGGCACGGAAACGATTTCAGCAGGCACGCCTGCGCGCGCGAGAGCAATAAGGTTGCCTGCGCCAAAGTTGCTCCAAATTAAAGGTGGGGCAGGGCAGACGTCGAATATGGCGCGCGGTTTTTCGCGTATGGCGTCTCGTCCGCCTGCGAAAAGTGCGAGCATATCGATCATGTCTTGAACGGTCTTATTGGTGAATGCGCCGGTAACAACGGGTTTTTTGGAATGCAGCAGAACGAGATATAAGCGATACGTGTCTTGAATATCTTTAGGCACTTCATGACATATCACTGCTGTGGACTGCGCGTCGTATTGTGGAAGTTGTTCCGCTATTTTTATCAGTTTGAGGAGATGAGGCGTTTCTGTTGTGTCGTATTCTAGCGTTTCCGGGTTGAGCATGGTGATGCCAGATGAGCCCGGGTCAAAGTGTACAGAGTCTCCGCCGTAGTGTACTTTTGGATTCCCGTCATAGTCGTAGAGATAAAATTCACGCGGAACGGTTTCAAGCGCCTTTTTTACGATGTCTGACGGGATTTTCACAACCTGCGATTCTTCGTCCACTTTCGCACCGGCATCACCCAGCAGTTGACGTGCCTCCGGGTTCTGTACCTTGATACCCGGCTTGAGCATTAACTGATGGGCTTCGTCGATGATCCGTTCGATAATGTCGTCAGAAAGAAGGGTGAGTTTTGGTTGCATGTCTGCCTCTAAATCTTCAACCACAAAGGTGAAATAAATGTTGTTATCCTGTCAGCTTGTAAAACCTTCGTGTCTTGTTTTCTTAATTGGTGAATAACTACTCTTTACCAACCAAACGTTTTGCCAATTGCACTGCGCCAACCGCGTCTTCAGATGTGCCGTCTGCTTTGATCTTTTCCGCCCAATCCTTGGTAATCGGCGCGCCGCCGACCATTACTCTAATGCGTGGGCGCAATCCCTCTTTATCGAGCTCCTCGATCACCTCGCGCTGACGGACCATTGTCGTTGTCAACAAAGCGCTCATGCCAATGATCTGCGCGTCGATCTCGAGCGCTTTGCCGATGATCTTGTCAGCGGGCTGATCCACACCCAGGTCGGTCACTTCAAAGCCTGAGGCGCTCAACATCGTGCCGACAAGTGTTTTGCCAATTTCATGAATATCGCCTTCGACTGTCGCAAGGACAACGCGTCCCATGACTTCACGGGCTTCACCAAGTTTCAATAGTTCGGGTTCAAGAACAGCGACTGCGGCTTTCATCGCTTCGCCTGCCATAACCAATTCCGGCAAAAAGGCTTCGCCCGCGCCGAATTGATCGCCGATGTAATTCACGCCGACGACGAATCCTTTAGTGATCGTGTCGAGCGGGTGCATCTTCAATTCGATGGATTTTTGTGCGAGTTCGATCGCAATCTCCTTCTCGCCTTCGATAATGCATTGTGCCATTTGTTTGTAAAGTTCTTCCGACATACCCAAGTCTCCTTAGTTCGTTGTGGTCTGCAATAATAAAAATACTTGCTCTTCTTTTTCGCGCAATAATTCTGCGGGGACAGGCGGATCCAAATATTTCTCAAGCCATTTGCCCGATTCCATCACGTGCTCAACCGAACTTAGCGCCGCCTTCATCCCGTCGCTTTTTTTGAGCGCATTCAAAATGTCTATGTGCTCCTTATGCATACCTGTCATACTCTCAGCCAGGATCTCCGGCTTGCGAAATAGCGCTTCATAAAGAATCCAATCAGGAAATGCGTTGGCGACGACGGAATATAGCTTGATTAACAAGTCGTTTCCGGTCGCATTTGCGATAGCGGAATGGAATTCACGACTCAATCTCCGCGAAATCGACATCTCTTTTAATGAATCATGCTTCTTCATCTCATCCAGCGTTCTTTCCAAGCCCTGAATTTGTTCCTGCGTTATATGCCCTGCCGCCTCCTGGGCAATAATCACTTCGAGATACAACCTCAAGCCGTATGCTTCGACGACATCCTTCGTGACGATCTCCCTCACCCGCACGCCGCGGTAGGGGACACGTTCAGCCAGACCTGTCGTGACGAGCAAATCCAGTGCCTCTCGGACGGGTGTCATGCTCACGCCAAGCAGGGAAGCGATCTCCTCCTGCCGAAGCCATTCGCCGGGTTTGTACTTGCCCGAGATGATCTTATCGTGCAGAACATCGGTGATGTCCTCTTTGAGAGGTCTTTTTTGGGAGGTATCGGATTCTTCGTTCACTATGGTATTTGCAGACATCAAACTCCTCTGATTGTCTGAATTATAAATTATATATAATTTTTTGGGCAGGGGATAAAGGTTACGAGAGCTGTGCCGCCGACGGATCTCAGCCGCGCTTTACAATCTTGGATTCCTTCAACATCAACGCCAGCGGTGATGCTAGTAAAACCAATCCAGTTGTCAGTACCAACACTGTGGGGAAGCCGTAATTCTCGGCCATTGGACCCGTGATCAACATCCCCAACGCGCCTGCAGAAAATATAAAGCCCAGAATGATGCCGGATGCCAAAGCCATCCCACCCGAGACAATGCGTTGCGCGAGAACGACCATGATACTGTGAACTGAACCGGTGCACGCCCCGGCAAAAGGAATCAACACGTACAACCATGGCGACCAGCCGATCCTGCTGATGATCAAAATTGGGATCGAGCCTATCAATAAAGCAGTTGCCGCCACTTTTCTTTTGGTGAACCGGTCACCGAAGTAACCCCCGATCACATTGCCCAGTGCCGACCCTCCCATGAATAATCCGGCTATATTGCCGTAGGTTGAAGCGCTCAACCCCATGTCCTTGATGTACTTTGGCAGGAAGTTGATCATGTTCGCCTGCGACCATGATTGGAGAGTGGCGACAAACGCAAGCAGGATAATGAAACCGATACTGGCATTGATCCGTATTTTTGTATCGCCATTATCAGGTTTGGGGTGCGGATGGTTATGGCGCAGTTGGTAGGCAAGCGAAAACCCGATCGGAAGTGAAACAACCGATAGGACCAACAGCCAGGGCAGACCCAGTTGCGCCAGAATTATGCCGGTAATGACCGGACCAATAAAATGTCCCATTTGACCAGCCATGAAAAACAACGATGCCGCAGTAGTCTCGCGACCCGCCATGCGGTTGTGTCCCTGAAGAGTGGCCTGGACTGTGGCAACAGGATGAAAGGAGGAAGAGCCGAGCGCAGCAACGATCAGGCAGACCAACCCGCCGGTCCCCGGAATGTAAACGGCACCTGAATAGAAGAGTGTCATCCATAACAAGCCGCCCGCCGCCAGCCAACGCGGACCCACCCGATCTGACATCCAACCGAAGAACGGCTGTGTTAGCGCAGATACCCAGACGTAGATGGTCGAATAGAATGCGATCTGTGTTTCACTTAAGCCAAGGTAGGTTAATAATACAGGGCGGCTGGCGTTGAAAACATCCACCATAAAATGACTAAGCGCGACGGATGAAAAGAGAGAATCGAAAAGGAGGGACATATGAATTTTAGATTTCCAAATTTGGATTTAGGATTGCTGGTAAAGACGATTTTCTTTGATGTATTCGTAAACGGCGGGATGGAGATAATATTGGAATTGTTTCCCCTCCGCGATGCGGCTTCGTATCTCACGTGAAGCGATCTCGAGAAGCGGCGCATCTACATAATGGACTTTCGAACTGATGCCCGGCAGATCGTTTTCCAAAACATCAAGATTTTCCTGCTCGCCTGGTCGGCGCATTACACCTACCCAATGGCAAGCCTGGAGAAGTTCCCTTGGGCGATGCCACTTGGGCATATCCCTCAGCGAGTCGCTGCCAATGATCGGCGTGATCTCAGCATCGGGATATTGCTGTGAAATTAATTGGATAGTATCCAAGGTGTAATGCGGACCTGGTCGGTCAAGCTCAACGTGGGAGAACTCAAAAGTTGGATTACCTTCAATGGCAAGTTTTACCATCGCCAGCCGATGAGCTATGGAGGTAATGGAGAGTTCCTGTTTGTGGGGAGGTTCGGGCGTGAGTATCCATAGCAAGCGGTCAAGTTTCAGTTGTGAATACGCTTCCGACGCAAGGATTAGATGACCCAAATGCGGCGGGTCGAATGTGCCGCCAAAAAGACCGATCTGTTCACGGGACATATTGGAAGTATATCTCAATGCCCGCTTTCGCGATGGTCATTTATTCAGTTGGGCAACCGCTTTCGGGAATTGGAATAATATCACCATCGTGTGTAGCGTGTCCGTCTGTTGTGGCATTTTTCGCAACAGATAATTCAACGTAAGGGTTCTTCGCGCTTCCTGTTTTGTGGCAGATCGTGATCTTGTTCGGGTCGTCTGGTTTGTCTTTATCTTTATTCTTATTTTTGTCCTTGTCATTGTCCAGGTCGTTCCCATTCTCATTACTGGGGTCTTTGTCCCCACCAGTCCCGTCTATAGGTCCGCAGGCTGAAAGGATCAGGGATAATAGGGTTATCGTCGCCAAAAGCAAGAAAATTATGCGAATCCAAGATTTCATACGAGTCTCCTTTTCTGAGATTATAATCAATAGGCTTAACTTGAAAAACTCAAAACAGAGATTCACTTATATAATTTTGTTGTTGGAATTTAACAGAAAAGCTCCTCCTGCACATTGCAGGAGGAGCTTTTCTGTTATTGCGGTATTCGAATTGCTAATTGCAAACTACATTAACCGTATTACCGCTGATCGGAGTGGTAAGGATATCCGGACCGTTTACGTCGCTAAACTTTGTTGAAACTGCCAAGAGTTCCATAGGGTCAGTGAAGGTCATGTAACTACCAAAACCATACCTGTATTTCGTACATGTGGAACTGGTCACTTTTCCAGTGTTGAACAGGAAGTGAGGGGTTGTAGCCACATTCTGCGACTTCTCCACCGAAGTCCCTCCATAGGTAACCTTCACTTTCGTGCTAACCGGCAGGAGTTCAGTCGGTCCTGTCAGAGTTGTGTAGG
>DNDO01000020.1 GCA_003484265.1 Anaerolineae bacterium | reverse complement strand
CCAGCCTGCGAGCCGCTTCCTCCGTCCCATCCGCCACAATGACCTGCCCCGCGTGCTGCGAATATCCCATCCCTACCCCGCCGCCATGATGGAACGACACCCATGTCGCACCGCCGACGATATTGATCATCGCGTTGAGAATTGCCCAATCACTGATCGCATCCGAGCCGTCTTTCATCGCTTCGGTCTCGCGGTTGGGTGAAGCGACCGAACCCGAATCCAGATGGTCGCGCCCGATCACAATCGGCGCTTTCACTTTTCCTGTTGCAACCAATTCATTGAACATCAACCCCGCTTTGGCGCGTTCACCATAACCGAGCCAGCAGATGCGCGAGGGCAATCCCTGAAACGGGACCTTCTCCTTCGCCATCTTCAACCAGCGATGCAAATGTGCGTCATTTGGAAACAGCTCCATTATGGCTTGGTCGGTCGTGTAAATATCTTCCTTGTCACCCGATAATGCCACCCAGCGGAACGGTCCTTTGCCCTCACAAAACAAAGGACGTATGTAAGCAGGCACGAATCCCGGAAACTCAAACGCATCACTTACGCCGTTGTTGTATGCCTGCTGACGCAGATTGTTTCCATAATCAAATACTTCTGAGCCAGCTTTTTGAAATGCCAGCATGGCACGGATATGTTTCGACATCGAGTCCATTGCCATCTTCTTGTACTTCTCAGGGTCGGACTCACGCAACTCGTCCGCCGCCGTGACCGACAACCCTGACGGCACGTAAAATAATGCCTCATGTGCGGACGTCTGGTCTGTCACCACATCGGGAACCACGCCGCGCTGATGGAGTTCTGCAAAAACATCTGCCGCGTTGCCGATCAACCCAATGGACTTGGGAACTTGTTTCTCCTTAAACTCTTCAACAAGCGTCATGGCCTCTTCGAGATTATCCACCACCATATCCACATACCCGATCGCGCGGCGGCGTTCTGCACGTTCAGGGTCAACCTCTACGATTAATCCCACGCCCTCGTTCATAGTGATCGATAACGGTTGCGCACCGCCCATCCCGCCGAGACCAGCAGTGAGGACGAACTTGCCTTTCAACGAATCCCAGCCTTTGAGTTTGGCAAGTGCGCCAAATGTTTCGTATGTGCCTTGTAAAATTCCCTGCGTGCCGATATAGATCCACGATCCGGCTGTCATCTGCCCGTACATGATCAGTCCCTTTTTGGCGAGTTCGTCGAAGTGTTCCCAGGTTGCCCAATGCGGTACAAGATTCGAATTTGCAATTAGAACTTTAGGGGCATCTTTATGAGACTTGAATACAACCACGGGTTTCCCAGATTGCACAAGGAGCGTTTCGTCCTCTTCGAGATTCTTGAGCGACTCAAGGATCGCATCGAACGATTCCCAATCACGCGCGGCTTTGCCACGTCCACCATAGACAACCAGATCATCGGGCTTCTCAGCCACTTCGGGGTCAAGGTTGTTTTGGATCATGCGATAGGCGGCTTCACTGAGCCAGTTCTTGCAGGTGAGGTCGGTGCCCCTCGGGGCGCGGACAGTTCTGGGTCCGGACATGATGCGTCTCCTTGTAGAATGAATAAGATCCCTGCGGTTATTATAGTCGAGAGCCATCCAGTGATATCAGCCGGCATGCGTCCGAATTACACTATAATGAACCCGTCTATCAAACGCGAACTGAATGGAGGAAAAATGAATCATAGATCAGCAAGAGCTACTTTCATGGCCGGTATTTTATTGCTCATCAGCCTGGCTTGCCAGGCGCTTTCCCCGAACGCGGGACCGTCATTGGTTGGCTCGTGGATAGGTGAATACGATGGCTCCGAGGTCATTCTGACCTTTCAAGCCGACGGCACCATGGCCGGGGAGGTCGATGGAGACCTGCTAACGGGAACCTTCAGTGCGAACACTGAGACATCGCCAAATCAACTAAACCTTATATTCGGCGGCGACAACATTCTTACAATTTTTGAGTTCGTCGACGAAAACACAATCCGTATGGAGAACAACGTACCAGATGCAGACCGCCCAACGTCCTACTCAGACTTCATCATCTTTCAAAGAATGGAATAAAGTTTAAATCCACCTGCTGATATAAAACTGCTCCAGAAATTTCTGGAGCAGTTTTATTATGATTCAAACCTTACAGTCAGTTTTCACAAAGTAGTACTACGTTGGCTGAACAAGCATGTCTGCAAAATTTGTACGTTTCAACCTCCCCACCAATGCATCCTGTGCATCGCACCAGACGGATTTGATCGGGCAGTTCTCTTCGAAGGAACACGTGTCGGTATTGGTAACGCACTCATTCAACTGGATAGGACCGTCTATCGCTTCGACAACTTCCAACAGGGAGATGTCCTTCGGTTCACGGGCAAGTGTCACGCCGCCGTGCGCGCCGCGTGATGTACGGAGCAACCCCGAAATGGACAGTTGGGAAATGATCTTTGCAAGGAACGAAGGCGGGATATTTTGATCTTTTGCTATTGCGCTGGTCGGCGAACGTTCTGCCTGGCGCGCGCGCGAAAGATACAGGACCGCCCGCACCGCGTAATCTGCCTGACGTGTTATTTGCATGTTTACCTGCTTTCCTGGAAAACGGATAATCCCTGTCTCATAACACGATTTTATTATCGGCTGGCGCGGGTTACAAGTGATGGAGGTCACCGATGGACAATGACCTTTTACTGCAAATAGTAAAGACCCGTGATTTTCCTTCACGGGTCTTGAATTCGGCATCCTGTCATTTCGAGCGAAGCGAGAAATCTTATTCCCTGGTTTTTCAAGATTTCTCCTCGCTTGCCCCTTCGCTTTGCTCAAGGCAAGGCTCGTCGAAATGACATAAAAACTACTAATCAACGAGACTTAAACTGCCAGCCGCCATCTTCACAATGATCGTCAACGTGGGACCTTTGCCGTTTTGAGTGTATACATTTCCGCTTTTCGACCAGTTCGAATTGTGGTTGATATCCACCGCCGCGCTTTCGATGGTCACTTTGGCGTTCACGCTTTCGGGAATGATGATGTTCACGTCGCCGAAACCGGCTTCGATGTCGACGATGGCATCGCGCTGGAGGTCGCCGTCGAAACCGAGAGTGTATTCGCCCGCGCCGCCGGAAAACATCAGCGAGGCGAAGTTCGCGTTGGCGAGTCCGCTCAACGTTACGGATGAAGCGCCGGTCTCATACCGCAGGACAGACATCTCGACCTGGTTCGGTTTTGAGAAGGAAAGCTCTACGTCTGCCGCGCCGTCCTGCACGGTCAGGTTCTTCAACGCCAGACCGCCAAACTCATACTTCCCTTCGTACGCGCCCGCTTGAATTGTCAGATCGATGGGGGCATCGCCGAGTTTCAGATCCCAATCGTTCTTCATATCGTTGAACGGCGGCAGGTTTTGAAAATTGCCCTGTTTGATCTCGATGCTATCGCCGTTCTCTACGACTTCGGGCTTTAGGTCTGCGACGTTATAAACGACCGTGCCGTCAACGAGATCCTTTGCGCCGGGGGATAACTTTAACGTGCCCGCCCCGAAATTGATGGTCAAACGCGTCTTATCTGTCTTTGGGTCTGTTACGGTTATGGATTCCTCCACTTCGGGTCCGACCTGTGTCTGGCTTGGGAAGTCGAAGCTGAAACCGCATGCCATGCTCGCAAATGCGAGCACAAGAATTGCTGAAATGATCTTTACATTCATAAAAAATCTCCTTTTGTGTCTAATTACGACACAGAAGGAGATTGGTTGCAGAAAATGGTTGATATAAGGCGAACT
>DNDO01000141.1:26249-29422 GCA_003484265.1 Anaerolineae bacterium | reverse complement strand
CGCCCCTGGGCATATGCAGTCGGCAGAATGGATCCACCTGTCCACGTGTTTAGTTCATCCATCCCTTTCAATTGACGTTGCCGAAGGTTTGTTACAAGTGAGGCGAGATGGTTACTAGCCGGAACAAGATCCTCCGCCTCAAGCGACGGGCGGACGTTTTGACCGATCACCAACTTGCCTGCATGAGCGCCAAGAAGTTCCTGCACATCGCCGGCAAGTTTTTCGTTTCCCGCATAAAGCACCATGGGGCGTTTTTCCATCGGCATCAAATAACATGCCAGCCCCACCGCCTCCAACACCTTCAGCATCGATCGGGAGGCGCCGCCGTCCGTACCGCCTGACAAAATAATCAGGTCCGGACGGGAACGAAGGATTCCGTCTAATTGCTGGTCTGGCTTGCGATTATCTGACAGGTCGATGGAATCAACAACACGCGCATAGGTTGATTCCGCCAGATTGCGTGCGCTCTGCACGGAAACATCCGGGAGCAGACCAACCACGACAGTTCTCACGACAGGTCCTGCCGATACCACGGCGACCACTGAATCCACGCCAGTACCATCAGCTTGGGACGGAGCGATCAGGCTGTTATCCTTCCCGAGCAATAAACTACCTGTGATATTCTGTAAACTTTTGATGGCTTCCCGGACACCAATTCCGATATTCTTGAATGGCGCTTCCGCGGTTGAGGGCGCCTGCCCAGATGCGACAAAGCGGTACTGCCCTTCGACCACATCGAACAGTACCGCACGCGTAACTGCCGCGCCAACCTCGATAGCCAGTACTGATTCATTTTGGACGAGTGATGTAGGCATATGCTATAGACCCAATAATGATTTTAGAAAATTTACGACCGAACTGAGGCGTTCGATCATTGCTGTCAGAGCCGCCATATAAACACCGGCGAACAGAACACCCAGTGTTATGGCAATGAAAATCCGACCGAGCCATGCAAGAAACTCTATGACAGCATTCCGTCTGGTTGAGCCGCCTGTCGTGTGTTTGGCGCCAAATTGAAAATACACCAGGGTCAATACCGTCCCTGCCAGCATGACAGAACTTTCGATCATCCTATAAATTGCATCGACATTGTTTGAAGCAGCACCAAGGTTAAACGCGTTCATCGAAGCCTCTGCCTGCGGGATCAGAGTGCCGATCAACGCCCCGCCAATGGCTGTTGCCGCGCCCACCCCCACCAGGACAGCCATAGCAAAATTCCCAACCCACGATAAACGCGGAGAAAGCTTTGCAAGCAGGGTAATCGACAGGATCAAAGGAACGATCAATAATAGCAATTGAGATGGGTCGGTCAGCGGTTCAATCAATTTCGGGGTCAAAACATAATGCCATACAACAGCCGCGGCATACCCTGAGGCGGAGCCGATAAAAATATAAACAGCAAAACGGAACAATGGATTATCCCCAATGAGATAACTAAAAACCATCAGGGTAAGGATCAAGCCGACGACTGTGGAGATCAGTTCAATGGACATAACACTTATCCCAGGTCCGCTATTGCGCGCCGTTCGCGGATACCAATAAAGAAATTCCAAATTCCGCCCAACACAATGGACAGGACTGCCAACATCAAACCAACGCCGAATGAGTCCCAATAAGCGCGAGCCATACCCGGGCGGGACTGGTTCACAAATTCATACTTCGCCGCGTCAGACAACCCGTTGACCAGTACGTCCACCTGCCCGGAAGAAACGTACGGTTCGAGCATGGGTCCTGCCTGCGCGCTTGATACAACGATCAGAGGCTTGGATGCGATCTCGGGGCGTGCCTGTTTTGCGAATTCCAATTGCTCCACCCACACACGTCCTGACTCTGCACTGTCTGTCAATAGAACGACTGCCTCAAATTCAGTAAACCCGTCCACATTCACCTGAGGAAAAGCCCGCTCGGGGGCGCTGACAAACCCAAGTACGCCAGCTGATCCGCCAGGCAGGAAACCAAGATTAAAATAGTTGGCTTCTGCTTGATAACCCAGCCCACCGGCAGAAACATCCCTGCCAATGCCAGTATTCAGCATCAAGTGCTCAACCATTGCCGGACCATTTGGCGACATGGCAAGAAAAGTAAAAGTGGAATGTCGCACCAGCGCCATTTGATCCAATACAGGTCCTGCTGCGGCGGCAAGTTCGCCTGCAACAGAGGGGTCATAGTCCATCACCAATAAAACAGGGGAGCCATCAGGTATAGCGCCAATCAAGTTTGATAGTTCGCTAACCCTTCCAGGCGGGAAAATACCCAATGATTGCGAACCAATTCCGATAATAACGGATAGTATGCCCAAGAACAGAATGGATATCATCCAGCGTAGTGCCCTTTGTGAAGATGCCGCCTTTGTAGACTTCTTTGGATGCGCCGCCGCTTCACCGACTATGATCTGTTCGATCAACGATGCGCCGGTCTCTTGCTCATCCGTGACCTGCAACTTCAATGAAAAGGCTTTGGGTCGAAGCGATGAACCTATCGGCGCAGATGGGATTATTCCCCTGAACCCGGCAAGTGGTCCTTCACGCTCCGGGACCTGTTCCGACTCTTCAGTGGCAGATGTACCTTCAATGGCTGAATCCACTGGGCGCATGGCTTGCACCCATGAAGGTAATTCTACGGGGTCAAGAGATTCGCCAGCATTGGCAGGGGTCTTCGTAGATTTCGACAGGGGAGATTCCGGACCGCCAGAATCCTGGGTAAGCCAATCGGGCATGTCGATGTTGAACATCGAATCCACATCCTGCGCGGAGAAAGATGGAGCGTCATTTACAGGAAGATCAATGTCTGTAAGAGCAGGAACTGGTTCGGATGAGGAATCATCATCATCCGTTGACAAGGCTGGCGGAATATCTTTTGCCTTATCCTGTTCCTTGAACCAATCCATCGATAGATCGCCAGGAGCCGGCATGGACGGTTCCTCCATAGCGTTCCTTAACCAATCAGGGGTGGTATCGTTCTTCGTTTCCTCGGTCAGTTCATTCAGCGGCGCGGTGCGGAATGGTTTTGATGTAGATGATTCGGGCGTTTGAGTATCCTGTGAAGAAAAGGCGCCGCCGAGATTATTAAGCCAACTCAAATCGTCCTGTGCAGAGTCTTGTTTCTCTGGGGCAGGTTCTTCAGCAGTCGATTCAGAAGGGCCGCCTAAATTGTTCAACCAATCCAGGTTATCT
>DNDO01000141.1:21023-26058 GCA_003484265.1 Anaerolineae bacterium | reverse complement strand
CTAAATTGTTCAACCAACCCAGGTTATCCTGCGGTGATTCTGATTCCGCAGGGGCAGATTCTTCGCCGCTTGAAAATGGAGTGCCGCCCATTTTATTCAACCAGCTCAAATCTTCGCTGGAAGAGTCAGGCTGTTCAGCAGCTGGGGTGGAGGTGCCGCCAAGATTATTCAACCAACTCATATCTTCCTGTGCGGAATCTGGTTGTGTCGATTCAAAATTAAATCCTGCTTCGGCTGGGGGTGGTGAAAGTTCGCCTGTTTGTTTCGCCGCAACTTCGAGATCACGAAGCCAGCTTAGGTCTTCAGGTTCATTTTCTTTGGGGGTTTCCGATTCTGCCTCACCGGGCGAACCGAGATTTTTCATCCAATTGTTTTCTTCGGGATCGGTTCCAGCTTGATCAAACGAGAATGGCTCGCCTGATTCGGCGGATGTTTGCGAGAGCCAGCCTCCCAATTCATCGACCTGACCAGAATCTAGTTGTACAGCGTCAGCAGATTCATCCTGAACTGGTTCATCTGCTACAGGTTTGGACGGCTTAGATTCGGTCTCTGAAAATTGTGAAAAGAAATCGGACGACTCTTCCTCTTTATTATCCGTTACTGACCTTTTATCTTCCACTTGATTAATACCAGTGAGCCAGTCAGGGATTTCGTCTTCGTCTGAATCATCCTGCGAAGTAAGCCCTGCCAATAAGTCAACCGGTTCATTCTGCGACCTTGGCTTGGTCTCGGGATTAAAGGTGGTGTTCTCCACTGAATCCCTGCTTTGTTGGCGGGCATCCTGAAGCCACTCCGGCAGGATCGGTTCCAACTCGCCGGTGTCCTTCTGTGATGGGGCATCACCGGCATGAAGCATGGACTCCGATTTCAGCGGAGACTGACAGAACTGACATACATCAAAAAAATCGGGGTTATCCTTTCCGCAATGGGAACAGCGAATGTCAGCCATTAATTTCCACCATATGGACGGTCAACACCGAATAAGACTCGTAAGCCAGTAAGCAATGTGCCGAGCGCAACGCCGATCAACAATCCGCGCGCGCCTCCGCGCGAGAACATCCCAAGGAAGAAAGTAATCAACTGATCGCCGGGAAAAGGACCAAATGGAGTCGGCATGAGGGCTAGCATAAGAAGCACCGCCGATATTAAAAAGATCACGCTCATCATATCTGCGCGGCGGCGAAGGAGGCGCATGCTTGCATATACCAGCGTAACAGCAAGGATTGCCAACAAAGAGGCTTCGACCGGGATAATAATTGCATTTACTACTGCGTGCATATATTGATGGTCAGGCTTGAACAACAAACCCAAGCCGAATGTAATAATCAATGAAACAATTAGTAATGCCCCATACAGACCATTCTTATGACGGGAACGAATTTTTTCCATTTGCACGAAAACCAGGTTCGCAACGCCAACCAGAACCGCCATACCTCCAAGGATAATTGCCCAATCTATCAACAAAACTCTCACGCCGGCTAGTTGGGTCGGGAAAAAGTATCCAAGCAAGACGATCAAACCGGATGCAATGGCAAGGACCGCTGTAATGATTCTCATTAGAAACCAAACCCCAAAAACCTCGCAACTGCCCCACCGAGAATTGCGAGGATGACCAGCCATCGCAACACATCCTGCACTTGCAGGCTGGCTTCATGCGATGCGCCTGCGCCCACATAGGCACCAGCGGCAAACAATTCCTCGCCGATCAACGGATCTTGCGACGATGCGTACAGAACCGATTGTGCCGATAGATTGTCACTCGCGGCAATCAGGTCCATATTGTCCCGGTCGGCGGCTTCAACCAAAAGCGCAGATTCTGCCCCGAGGTCACCAAGAACGATATTCGCAGATACATTTTCATCGCGTATGACGGGAAGCGTCCCTGCGGCAAAGGCAAAAGGGGTAAGCCCAGTTAAACGTCCGGTTGTGAAGCGGTATTGATCCTCCGCACCCGCGACACGAAAGCCGGACTGTAACGTATCCTGCGAGAGGATGGCCAGCGATGCATCCCCGGACGTAACAACGGGCGGATGGTCGCTTTGAGATGTGCGCTCTGAAAGGCGACGCAGCATGGCTAGCCCCGCCAACGCCGAACCGCCACGCGGCGTAATGAGGCTGCCGCGGCCAATGGAAATGTGCAGTCGCGTGCCATCTTCAACAGCGTGCCCGACAGCGCGGTTCAGCCTATTATAGGCTTCGATATCGCGGAAGATACCCGGCGATCTGCGCCTTATCAATGTAAAGACCAGAAGCAGAAGCGCGGCAAGTGCGAGCACGCCGAGCGCGGTCAATGCAACCGTCATTTCTCCACCTCATCTCGCAGGAATCGTGCAAACGCCTGTGTTTCATCTTCATCTTCGAGCATTTGAGCAATCGATTCGAATTGTTTTCCACCCACAAATGGCTGGCTGATATAAAGCGCCTGCGCTCCGAGTAAATTTAGTGGCGCGCCTGCTTCCAACATCCATGAAGCAAACCCATCCAACTTGAAACGACGCAATGTTTCAGACCAGTTATGCCATTTATCACGCGATTGCATGTGCGAAGTATAGCATATTTTATATACGGCTTTCTACGCGGGAATCTCATATGTATATCAGTGTCGTTGCGATAATAAGCATTGTCTTGTATGACATACTGCAACAAATCAGCATAGTATAATCATGCCATAAATCAATCACGGAGGAACCATGACCGACAAAAAAATACGCGTTCTCGTTGCCAAACCTGGCCTCGATGGACATGATCGCGGCGCCAAGGTCGTCGCACGCGCACTGCGCGATGCCGGCATGGAGGTCATCTACACGGGTCTGCGCCAGACACCTGAGATGATTGCCGAAGCCGCCCTGCAAGAGGATGTCGACATTGTTGGCTTATCCATTCTTTCAGGCGCGCATATGGCGCTCGCCCCGCGCATTCTCGAATTGCTCAAAGCGAACGGGCAGGAAAACGTAAAAGTCTTCATCGGGGGCATCGTACCCGACGATGATATGCCCAAATTGAAAGAGATGGGGATCTCAGCAATATACGGTCCCGGCGCTTCGACTGAGGATATCATCAAGGATGTTCGCGAAGTAGCGAAATAGTTGTTTACTCAACGATCGGGGCGTTGAGTAATTTCATAATAAATAATATTTATGTCATTCACCCAATCCATACTTGAAGGAAACAGACTCCCGTTATCACGCGTGTTGACACAAGTGGAAAACGATTCGACTGAAGGACGCGCCGCGCTTGCGGAGCTTTTTTTGCATACCGGCAAAGCGCACCTTATCGGAGTGACCGGCGCGCCGGGCACAGGCAAGTCATCGCTCGTCAATCAACTTACACTTCATTATCGAAAAGAAAAAAAGAATAAAGTCGCGATAATCGCGGTTGACCCGTCGAGTCCGTTCACAGGAGGTGCGGTGCTCGGTGACCGCGTCCGCATGCGCGATCTTTCCGGCGACGACGGCGTTTTTATCCGTTCGATGGCGTCTCGCGGTTCCGTTGGCGGGCTGGCACGAAAGACAGCAGCGTTCGTACAGGTCTTCGATGCTGCGGGCTATGAGATCATCATTATCGAAACTGTCGGCGCGGGGCAAAGTGAGGTGGATATCGCTCGCCTCGCCCACACGACTGTTGTTGTCGAAGCACCCGGTCTTGGCGATGAAATCCAGGCGATCAAGGCAGGGATATTGGAAATAGCGGATGTGCTCGTCGTGAACAAAGCGGACCGTCCCGGCGTCGAAAATACTGAACGCGCGCTTCGCTCGACGCTCGAACTTGCCCATCCAACAAAACGCATTTTCCGCCATCACGGAAGGACCGTGTCAGTTGACGAACCTGATGTTGATGAAATATTATGGCTACCCCCCATCCTCAAAACCATCTCGACCGAAGGCACGGGTATCGCCGAACTGGCTGAAGCGATAGCCAAGCACGCCGCGCACCTCCGTCAAAGCGGAGATTGGACTGATCGTGATCGCACCCGGTTGAGGTCCGAATTGGAGGCGTTGTTGCGGGATGAATTGATGAGTCGGTTTTTGGGAGGCATCCAGCAAAGGGATTATGAAGTTGTTTTGGAGCGGGTCATTCAAAGGGATATTTCTCCGTATGATGCGGTGCGTTCCCTCTTGAATGGAAAGATGAGTTAACCGAGGAGATGTATGTCACAGCATTCAAGTCATGAGATCAAAATGTACGGGTCGATCAAGTTATATGCCGGGTCAGGTTCGCCCGACCTTGCGCAAAAGATCGCCGATTACCTCGAACAAACTTTAAGTCCGCGCAAGGTGATCCAGTTCCCCAATGAAAATATTTTCATCCAATTGAACAGCAGTGCGCGCGGACAGGATGTATACGTAATTCAGACCACGTCCACGCCCGTGCATTACAACCTGATGGAATTATTAATCATGGTGCAAACCCTGCAATTGGATTCAGCCGCGCGCATTACTGCCGTTGTCCCATACCTCGCCTATGGGCGTTCGGATAAGAAAGACCAGCCGCGCGTTCCCATCACTGCCCGGCTCGTGGCAGATATGATTGAAGTTGCAGGTGCCGACCGCTATATGACCTTCGACCCGCACGCCGGGCAGATACAAGGATTCTTTTCGATCCCCGGCGATGTATTGACGGCATCTCATATGATCAGCGATCACATCAAAGACAATATGTTCAGCCAGATGGTCTCCCCGGTCGTGGTAGCCACCGATCTGGGCTTCGCCAAAAAGGGACGCAACTATGCCCTCGATATGGATGTCCCGATTGCCTTTATAGAGAAACGCCGCACCGGGAACGATGCAAAAGCCGAAGCACTGACCTTGATCGGCGATGTAAAAGACCACGATGTCATCATCGTAGACGATGAAGTGGATACCGGCGGTTCTATCGAGCAGGCAGTTCATGTAGTCAAGCAGTACGGCGCCCGTGATGTATATCTCGCGTTTATCCATCCGATCTTTTCACGCGATGCGGCGGATAAACTTGCCGCCCTGCCTATCAAGCAGATCATCACCACAGACACAGTTCCCATACAGATCGGAAGAGCACA
>DNDO01000141.1:20655-20846 GCA_003484265.1 Anaerolineae bacterium | reverse complement strand
ACCACAGACACAGTTCCCATACCACCCGAAAAGATGAAGCTCCTTGATGGGCGGATCACCATTCTTTCCATCGCGCCAATGCTGGGAGAAGTGATCAAACGTGCGCATGAGGGACGGAGTGTCGGTGAAATGTTCAATGAGTAACTGTCAGCAGTTATCTTTTAGTGGTCAGCCAGCTGAGAGCCAATCGC
>DNDO01000141.1:17679-20389 GCA_003484265.1 Anaerolineae bacterium | reverse complement strand
GGACCATCAAATCTGCCGACTTGCGCTGGGCGCGCACGCTTGCCGTGCCATCGCCGAAAAAGTTTAAGGAGCAGATCCGGGGTGAGAAGATAATAGAGGTCACACGCCGCGCAAAGTATTTCATCCTTCAACTCTCGAATTACCAGTTACTCGTCCATCTTCGTATGAGCGGCGACTTATATATTATTAACAGTTCTGAAAAGCCCGAAAAACACGACCGTCTTATAATTAAGTTATCAGGCAACAAGTCGCTGGTGTTCAATGATACGCGCAAGTTCGGGCGTGTGTGGCTAACGGCGAACCCGGACGAAATTCTCGGCAAACTGGGACCCGAACCGCTCGGCAAAGAATTTACTCCGCAATGGCTTTTTACATCGTTGCACAAGAAGCATCGTCAGCTTAAGCCAATCCTTCTCGATCAAACATTTCTTGCCGGGCTCGGCAACATCTATACAGATGAGGCTTTACACATTGCAAGACTGCATCCGCTTGGAATATCTGATTCGGTATCACAGAAGCAGGCTAAGGTGCTGCATGAAGCGATCCGCAAAGTCTTGAAGGAAGGCATCCGGCGCAACGGCGCATCCATTGATTGGGTGTATCGCGGCGGCGAATTCCAAAATTATTTCCGGGTGTATGACCGTGAAGGAGAACCGTGTATTGTTTGCGGCACACCCATTCAAAGACTGGTCGTCGGACAGCGTGGTACCCATGTTTGCCCTGAATGCCAGAAATTGACGAGGTGACTCATGGAAGAAGGATTCAACTTATCACCCATTCTGATCCCGCTTGCCGCGCTCCTTGTTGGATGGGCAATCGGCTTTTTCGATTCAAACCTGAGAACATCCAAAAAGATCAAACAGGCGGAAGAATCCGCGCAGGTCGCGATCAGAGAGGCAGAGAACAAGGTCGCTGCGTTCAAGGAAAAAATGGATAGCACCCAGGCGGCTCCAGTTACGGATGACAACCCGGGCTTGTTGCGGATCAAAAACGACAATGGGAAGTTGACCCTTGACCTCGACGGCATACGCATTAACCAACCCATCCTCACATCAGAACAACGTAAACGACTGATCGAATTATTGAATGTTACCCGCCCATGGCTGGAGGGCAAACCTGCATCACCCCCATCAACGAAGACAACACCTCCACCTGCGCCCCTGCCTGAATCAAAACCTGTTATCTCTTCCCCACCACGACAGAATGCGCAGGCATCCGCGCCGCAACAAATGCAAGTCCCGAAGAAGAAAAAGGATGAACCGGAAGCGCCGCCCACCAGCATCGTTGGGCAGATCAACTTGATCCTGCAGGCACGAATCGCCAACACACCCATCTCTTCGAGAGGCGTCGCCTTATTGGAGTCTTCATCCGGCGGTGTAAATGTCTATGTTGGGGCAAATAAATATGAAGGCGTGGAGGCTGTCCCCGACGAAGAGATCAAAGCCACCATCCGCGCTGCGATTGCCGAGTGGGAAAATAAATTTACACCCGGTTTATCCTAGGTTGGGTTGAAACGCGCCGTCATAACCGGGCGATGTGCAAGTTCTGCGATCTCGGCTGTAATGTTGGGCGTATAAAGCTGACGCAAAGTACTGGCGCTGTAGGGTGAACCCATGCAAACCATGTCGTAATCCCCATCGCCGAGTTCAGACAATATTTCTTCCACAATATTTCCCTGTCGCGCAATCACTTTTGCATTTAAACCAGTTTGTTGCGCCATCTCCAATCCCCTCTTCAAACTTCGTCCTGGCAAAGTATCTGTATCTGCCAGGTCATTTATATGCACACGCACATCCTGCACCCCAGGGTAATCAAGGTCTGTCGGCGGGATGACATGGAGGATCGTAACATCTGAATGGTTCGATTTGGCAACTTGAAAGGCGAGATTCTCCGCCGATTCTGCATAACCGAGCCCTCCAATACTGATCAGCAACTTCTTTAAGGGAAGCCGCATTTCAGGGACATAAAGGATCGGGACTTTTATACTTTCCATCAACAGGCGGATGGAGCGGCCTGTCAACCAGCGCTTGATCTGCGGGCGTCCCAGCGGACTCACGACTGTAATGTAATCTCCGCTATTGGCTTTTTCCGGGATGACCTGCTCCGACTCCCCGTTGCGGACCTCGAGGCTGTAGTCCACTCCCGCGTGTTTGAACAGGCTGACAGCGCGTTCGAAGATTTCTTCCAATGGGTGGTGATCGTCTATCGCGGCAGGATTCAAGCTTTCGGTCACGCCCAGAAGCGTGATCTTCATCCCCATTGATTTAGCAAACCACGCGCCATATTCGATGGCGAGCCATGTTCCCTTGAATCCGTTCGTTGTGATCAATAGTTCTGACTTCATGCTATGCTCCGGTTCCCGAACAAAATGACACCAAGAACGCCAGCCCCAAGCAGGACCAATGGTGAAGGCAAATCAAACCAAAATGCAATCGCACTCAACACAGCAATAAATATGACACGGCGGTCAATCTTTTTTCTGGCGCTGGCGCGGAACAATTCCCATGAAACGACCACGATCAAGGCCGCAACCGCCGGGCTCATCCCTGCGACGAAACCATTGAGCCAATTTTCATGTTGAAATTGTTCGAGTATGGATGATACGATCAACATAAGTATGGTTGGAGGTATCATCGCGCCAAGCAGCGCAGTAAGTACCCCGGGGATGCCCCCCGCTGAAAAGCCGACGAACATGGCGAGCTTCAATGCT
>DNDO01000141.1:15293-17523 GCA_003484265.1 Anaerolineae bacterium | reverse complement strand
CGTGTGCTCTTCCGATCTATCATCGCGCCAAGCAACGCAGTAAGTACCCCGGGGATGCCCCCCGCTGAAAAGCCGACGAACATGGCGAGCTTCAATGCTTCACTTCCCGGCAAAACGTTGGAAAAGCCGACGGCTTCGACGAACTGCTCCTCCGTCATGATGGTGCCAACCGCTTCTTTATATAGAAGCCCGATCGACGCAGGTCCTGAAGGCGACAAGACGTTTACCTTCAAGAACATCCAAAGCAGTTTCGAGAGTACGAGTTGTTTTGGCTTGTTCATGAGAGAAATAATATCCCGATAAGGCCGGCGATGATGATAACGATTCGTTCTGGTACTTTTTGGCTGACCATGGCGGCAAGACTGATCAACCCGATTGCCCAACCTTCCCATCCTGTTGAACCACCTTTTTCAAAAATCTTCCATGCCGTGAATAACATAAGGACAGAGATTGCAGGAGCAAGTCCTTCGACAAAACTACTAATCCATGCCTGACGGCGCACACGATGTAAGATCATCGTTACACCAAGTATGATGATTGTTGGAGGCAATATGGACGCAATCAACGCAACAAATCCGCCCGGGAGCCCGTTGACCGCGTAACCGATATACATGGCAAGTTGTAATGCGTCACTGCCGGGCAAAACTGACGACAGCCCGACAGCCTGCACAAATTGCGCTTCAGTGATTAGATTTCCCACCACCTCATGATACAGCAGGCCAACAGAGGCAGGCCCCGATGTACTGAGCAGGTTAACCTTTATAAATATCCAAAAGAGTTCTAGAAGAGCTTCCAATCTTACATCCTTTATGACGTCAATTGTAATTGTAAACAGAAAGAGGGAACAAGAACCAGCTTATGATAAGTCATTGTTTTCTTCAGACAAAATCTAGGAAAGAACAGTGTAAAATATAAAAAATAATCCGGTGGAGAGAACAATGACAAAAAAAGAATTTCGCAAGGAAAAAGATTCACTGGGAGAGTTACGAGTCCCGGTTTTGGCTTTATACGGCGGACAGACCCAACGTGCGGTGGACAACTTCCCCATCAGCGGGTTGAAACCCTGGCGGGCATTCGTCTGGTCAATGGCGGCTGTTAAACGCGCGGCGGCTTTGGTGAATTTTGAGTTAGGGCTGTTCAATGACCGCGAAGTAAATGGAAAAAAATTCACTGCAAAACAACTGGCTGAGTCCATCGCGCAGGCTGGCGAAGAGGTAATGGATGGCAAATGGGATAATGAGTTCGTCGTTGACCCGTTTCAGGCGGGCGCGGGGACGAGTCATAACATGAACGCAAATGAGGTCATGGCAAATCGTGCAACACAATTACTGGGGGGTGAACTCGGTGTTTATTATGTGCATCCGAACGATCATGTCAACATGGCGCAATCCACGAACGACACGATACCCACTGCGCTTCGCCTCGGCGCGTTGTGGCGCGTGGATGAATTATTGACATCGTTGAAGAATCTTCAATCCGCGCTTGAAGTGAAAGCGGTTGAGTTCGCTGATGTCGTCAAATCAGGGCGCACGCATTTGCAAGATGCTGTCCCCGTCACATTGGGGCAGGAATTTTCCGCGTATGCGAAAGCCGTCGAGCGCGATGCAGAGCGGGTCCGCAGGGCAGCGTACGGGTTGAGAAGGCTTGGCATCGGCGGCACAGCTGTCGGGTCCGGATTGAACGCGCACCCGGAGTACCATGCGCGGATGGTGAAGAAATTATCCGAGTTGACCGGTCTGGAGTTGTATGAGTCCGATAACCTCTTTGAATCAATGCAATCGATGGCAGATGCGGCGGACTTCTCCGCCTCGCTGCGGACTCTTGCGCTGACGTTGATCCGCATCGCGAACGATTTCCGCCTCTTATCGTCTGGACCGTCTACCGGACTCGACGAAATCAGATTGCCTGCCGTTCAACCGGGTTCATCCATCATGCCCGGGAAGGTGAATCCCGTTCTGGCAGAGATGCTCGACCAGGCGATGTTCCATGTGGTTGGATGCGATACAACGGTCGCAATGGCGGCGCAAGCAGGTCAACTGGAGTTGAACGTGATGATGCCGATCATCGCGCACAACCTGTTCGAGATGATGCAGGTGATGATCGGCTCGGTGAACGCATTCACTGAACGCGCTGTGAAAGGCGTGACCGCCAACCGTGAAAAAGCGGAAGGCTGGCTGGCAAAGAACGCGATCATCATTACCGCACTCAACCCCGTGATCGGATATGCCCA
>DNDO01000141.1:377-14942 GCA_003484265.1 Anaerolineae bacterium | reverse complement strand
AAGCACCGTGATGAAGATCGCATTGTAAAGGTGGAAGAGATCGAGTCTGCGTTGAGCGATCTGTACAAGTTAACGGAGGGCGGGATTGTGGGAGGAGCCGGTGGAGTAGGATAGTAATTCAAAAGCTCCGAGATCTTAAAAATCTCGGAGCTTTTTATCTTCTTATCACCTTTGCCCTCATCACATACTTGTTCACCCCGCCCATCCGGTACTTGTACTCTTCGTCCCCCCGCATGAAGTCAAACTCATAGCGTCCGTTTTCGCAACACCATTGAATGTCATATCCCATGATCACCCAGCCGGGGGAAAGGTCTTTGTAATCAAAACTGACGCCGGAGTTATAACCCCAGAGTTTGTTCTTGTAATCAAAACAAAGTGTCGCCGCGGCTTTGACGCCGTCTATTTCCAGAAAGGCGAGCCAGAGATAGCCGTTTTCATGCGCAGCATGGATGGTTCTGGACATCTGATCTCGCATCGCATCTGTGAGGAAGCGGGCTTTATTGGGATCCTGGATCATAAGGTGGAAAAACGATTCCAATTCGGGTTCGATATCAGCCTCTTTATCAACCACATAAAAACGGACCCGTCCGCTTTCGGCGGCGCGGCGCATCTTGCGGCGAATCTCGTGACGTTGTTTCTTATCTATATTGGCGAGGTAGTCATCGAACGAGCCATTCAATGGAATGCGCGGCGTGGGACGATAGACCTCTTCGTGATGATCCCAGCCGCGTTTGACAGATTCCGCTTTGAGGGCGGCGAGGGTGGGAGAGTCGTCGGGGACGTTATACCAATCCAGGGCAGACCAGTTATCGGCTGGGGAGGAGGCGAGGAAGTCCATGAGTTCAGAGAGAAAGCGCGGCAGATCTGCTTCGCGTACGATTAGATCCAGATAGTCTGAAATTTCAATACTGCCGATCAAAAGCAATGCATCCCTGCCGTCATATTCATCAATAAATAATGGAGCGATCCCGACAAGTTGATCGTTTTCACTGGCGGTCACCAGAACCAACCTAGCGTTTTGGCCAGGCCATTCGCCGCCTCCGCGGGTCATCCACCACTCATTGAGATATTCGTATCGCGAGAAGGGCGTATCGGCAATGCTTTGCTGAACAAGCGCGTTCCATGTTGATGAATCTATTTCGGAAAAGTCTTTGTGAAGTTTGAATATCATGTTCTTATCTTTAAGCATAATTATAGGGGCACAACGGGATGGTACCAGAGCAATGTCTGACGTTCATCCGCTGTGCCCCTACGCCTGATGCAAATTTTACCAGTATAATGATGCCAATCTTTTAGATAATCTTACACTGTGGCGACATTCGACTTAAGCATCCTCCCCATTCATAGACAAAACGGACAAGAGTTCGCAGATCTGCCCGGGCTGTTGGCTGTTGCGCCTCCGCGTAAATCTGCGCGAGGCCGCGATAAGGACAGCCTTGTATTGTATCTGATGCTGTCAGGGAATGCGGAGTTTTCAACGGCTGATACGAAACAAGTTACCAGTAACGCGGCTAACTTATTCTTTCAAACCCCGGGCTCGCTTACTTCCGCAATGCGGAAAACTGTTGAAAATATTAACAGCGCCTTGCTCGAGCGCAATCTTTCCACCACCGGGCGCGGACAATATGCCCTCGGCGTCCTTGTTCTCGCCGTGATACGCGAGAACACCTGCACGCTCTCACTTAGCGGACCGGCGCACGTCGCCTGGGTGAGCGATGGACAACAACGTCACATTTACGATCCGGCGTTATCGGGCAAGGGATTGGGGTCAAGCCAAAACGCGCAATCGTATCTTTCGCAGGTTCAATTCCAGTCGAATGATCTGATCGCGTTATGCGGCAGGTTTCCGAAAGATTGGGAGGCTGATCTCGTCAACGCTAGCCCTCCATCCTCCCTGGAAGCAAGCTATCGCAAGTTAACTTTCACAAAAGGAGACTTGCATGCCGCACTGATCCAACCGCACGGTGGGCATGGCATTATTACGGTATTGAAGCCGGATGTACGTGCTTCGCATCCATCCACGACCCAGCCTGTTTCTGTCATCGAAGAATCTGTCGAACCCGAATCATTTGACACACGAATGCAGGATGATCCTGAACTTGAGACCGATGTTCCCATTGATCAGACAGAAGCACATATTGAAGAATCACCCATC
Source organism: Anaerolineae bacterium (assembly GCA_003484265.1). Lineage (GTDB taxonomy): Bacteria > Chloroflexota > Anaerolineae > Anaerolineales > Villigracilaceae > Defluviilinea. The sequence continues at coordinate 12,787 of DNDO01000141.1, read as the reverse complement.
ACCGAAGATGAACTGGATGCGTTGGCGGATTACGGGGCGCACATGGTACAACCATCTGCGTATGCGATCCCGCCGCACCCTGATGTCAAATATCCAATAGATGATAAGCCAGTGGCTGAACAATCTCCAATAGGAACCCGCAGTTTCCCGCCGTCGATTCCACGGGCAAAACCTGTTGAAGGCGTTGAGGATGATATTAATCTTGAAACTGATGATGAGATCATAGGCCAGTCAGCTCCTGTAGAGGTAAAAGACGATAAGCCCACCGCGCACGCCGAAGCCGCCCGTCAGATGGCAAAAGTTATGGTCGGCGGAATCAAGACCGGGCGCAGGTTGAACGAGCGCGCGGCAGACTTTCTAAGAAACTTCATCCCAAAACTTTTGCCGGGGACAGAATCCAATCAGCCTCTCGTCATCCCGACATACGCGATGGTCAGCATGGCGCTCATCATCCCTGTGTTGGTCGCTGTAGTTTCATGGGTCGTTTACGATAAATACGGACTGAACGAGAGATATAACGAACTGTACCAACTTGCGCTCGTGGAAAGTGCGCGCGCCGGCAGTGAGACCGACCCCGGGCGTCAACGCGATGCCTATGTAAGGGTTCTCGAATATTTGGACGATGCCGAACAATACCGGGAAACCGACAAGACAAAAGTATTACGCACAGACGCACAGACGAAACTCGATAACTTGATGGGTATCTTTCGGCTTGAGTTCATCCCCGCCTTCACGAACGGTCTAGGCAACTCCACACAGGTCAGCCGCATGGCGGCAAGCGAAAGCGACCTGTATATGCTCGACGCCGAACGTGGCAACATATTACACGCCGCATTCACCGGACGCAGTCTTGAACTCGACGGCGCATTTAACTGTCAGCCCGGCACATATGGCGGCTATCAGGTTGGCACGCTCGTAGATATTCTCGCACTGCCTAAGGTTAACGCGGTCGGCGCATCCGTGCTTGGTATTGATACGGCCGGCAATTTACTGTATTGCTCTCCCGGGCAGGTACCTCAGGTTTTCCCCTTGCCGCCTTTGCCCAATACCAACTGGGGACGCATCACATCCTTTGTATTGGACAATGACCGCCTTTACATCCTGGATGCCGAGTCCAGATCTGTATGGGTATATGACGGCAGGGATAGCACCTTCCTGGACCCTCCCTATTTTTTCTTCGGCAACCAGATCCCCAATATTGAAAACGCGATCGATCTCGCGGTTAGCGGCGATGACCTCTATCTGCTTCACACCGACGGACGACTCTCCACATGCACATTCAGCCGCATTTCCACTGTCCCCACGCGCTGTGTGGATCCAGCCCCGCGCATCGACAACTTCCCCGCGCATCAAGGTATCGACATCTTCTCGCAGGCGCACTTCACACAAATGTCCCTCACCAACCCGCCAAACCCGGTCGTCCTTTTGCTCGATTCTGAAAACCAAAGCGTCTTCCGTTTTACTCCGCGCTCACTCGAGCTACAGAATCAGGTCAGCGGTTTTGCGGGCAAAGCCAGTCCCTTCCAACAGGGACCCGTCGGCGCGATGACAATCAGCCCCAATTATGTTCTTTATCTTGCGGTGGGAAATCAAGTTTACTTTGCGACCAACATCCCGTAGCATTGGATATGAAACTCCCTTTTCCCTTCAAGCGACAAACCCCGCCTCCCTCCCAGCCGACAATTGCTCCTGATAATCCGGCTGAACCTCCTCTGACAACCATTCTCAAAACCCTTGTTATAGTTTACAACCCAGTGGTTGATAAAGTCTCTGGTTTGACACTCCCGGAGTACATGAAGTGGAATAAGGTCGAAGACCTGGCTAAAGGCTTCATGTCCGATATCCTGCTGGTCACAGGTGGACTCGTTCGTTATCAGATCGTCGAACGATTCGACGTGGACGACTTCCCCGCAAAAGTAGATGGCTATAAATACGACGCACAAACCTACCTCAATGTAGCGCGTGGCGCATCACGACCCTACATGCCGCAGGAAGCAGACTATTACTCCATCATAAAGCAATTCAACATCCTTAAACGCGTGGCAAACAGGGAGATCGACGAAGTTTGGATCTTCAACTTTCCTCATGCCGGATTTTACGAATCGATCATGGGTGGACCTGGCGCTTTCTGGTGCAACGCCCCTCCGCTCAAAAACACCGAAGCCGCCAAAAGGCGTTTTGTCATCATGGGGTTTTCTTATGAACGCGAGGTCGGTGAAATGCTAGAGAACATGGGGCATCGCGCCGAATCGATTATGGAAAAGACTTATGAAAATATTCCCGACGATCAGAATCTATGGAAGAGATTTATCCGCCACCAAAGGACACACCCAGGAAACACCGCATTGGGAACCGTCCATTTTGCGCCCAATAGCGAGCACGATTACGACTGGAACAACACAACCCCTGTATTAAGTGAATGCGACGACTGGCTGAATAACTTTCCCGATTTTGCAGGCGTACTAAAAGAAGTCAATGCAACAGAATGGGGAAATGGCGATACCCGCGAACATCACGTCTGGTGGATGAAGCACATTCCCAAAACAATGGGGCGAAGGAACGGCATCCATCATAATTGGTGGCAATACATAGCAAACCCCAATAATGTCCGCGCCTAACAACAGGTTTCCACCCAATACGCATTTCATATTTGTTGGGAGAAATGATTAACATTTGCAATTTATCACTTCCTATTAATGGAATAAAATGTTAATCTATTATTTATCAGGAAATTGCCATAAAAATGATGCAATATGAAAAAAAATAAAATCCTTACATTCCTCAGAAAAATCGGATACCCAAAAAAGCGGAGCCATGCGTATACACTTGTTTTTAGTGCATTTTTGGTATATGTCGCAATTATTATTCAATCAGATGTTATCAGCCGATCAAGTGCTCTTTCTCTGGCTATTATCCCTGTTATTGGCGGTGGATGGTATTTTGGAATTTGGGGTGGAATCGGATTTACAATCCTGTCAGCAAGTTTAAAATTCATCATCGGAAATCAACAGGAAAGTTTTTTTAATGTTACAAACAATATTGATATCTTAATTTTGTTATTTATTAGTGCTGTAATTGGCACTCTCGGTTCAGTTACACGTGAAAGATATGAAGGGATGGAAAGATTGGAGTACCTGGAATCTGCCCGTGAGGATTATTTAAAATTTCTTGAGAACCTCAACGAAGTAACAAAATTAGCTCTTCGAACGCATGACTACAATCAAGCTCTGGAAAAGTTGGTGGATGGGATTGGTAAACTTTTCGGCGCTGACGACTGCTATTTTGCGCTCTGGGATGATAATGCAAAGTTAACCACGCCTGTCGTTGCTTATGGTTCGATGAAAGAAACATTTCCACAAATGATATTCGAGCCCGGAGAGCGGACACTTGCGATGCTTGTAATGGAGGCTGGACATCCGATTCCTTTTTATGATTTGAAATCATCGACTGATATAACCCCCAAAATTACATCCTCATTTCCAAGCAGATCAGCGCTTGGCATACCATTGATCGTTGGCGACACCAAAATTGCATCCTTCACATTAGGCTATAACGATAATCGTACGTTCAGCGATAAGGAACTGACTTATGCCACGAATGCCGCACAACAGATCTCGCTAGTATTAATGAAATCACAATTGCTCGAAGATGCCCAAAACCAGGTTAGACAGCTAACCGCGCTCCATAATGTTTCAAACGCCGCCACACAGGCAGAGACAATAGACCAATTGATCACAGACGTGACTGAGATCATCGGTAAAAATCTATTTCCCGACAACTTTGGATTTTTACTTATGGCAGAGGATGGAAATAAACTTCATGCGCACCCATCCTACCGATTCATGAGAACCCAAAAGGTCATCCCGGAAGAAATTCAGCTAGGCGATGGTGTGACAGGACAAGTTGCGTTAACAGGAAAATCTATTCGGGTTGGAAATATTAGACACGCAGAAAATTACATCAATGTCGACCAACAAACCAAATCCGAGCTTTGTGTGCCGATAAAATTCAAGAACAAAGTCCTTGGAGTAATTAATTCAGAAAGCGTGAGGGCAAATGCTTTTACCGCAGACGATGAACAACTGCTCGGAACCATCGCCGGGCAGATTGCAACCACTATTGAACAACTCCGTGCCGTGCAGGCTGAAAGAAAATGGTTAAACCAGCTTGCCCGTTCCAACGATTTAATCTATTCCATTGCACATATCACCACACATATTGAAAAATCACTGAGCCCGGAAGATATCGTCCAGACCCTGGGCGTTGAACTTGATAAGATAAATTTCACCTGCGTTTTGGCTCTCTACGACAAGTCTCGTGATGTATTTATTACCAATTACACATCGCTTGATTTGGATCGTCTCCAACAACTTGAAAACCGGATCGGTATTCCGCTCATCCACTATACATTTACATTCCAGGATTACAAGGATCTTTTCCTAACAGGCGAAAATATATACCAGCCTGTTTCTGTGTCAAATCCATCTGCTGAAATTCAATTGTTATTCATAAACAACAGAAAACGGAGCTACTCGAAGATCCTTGAAAGACTTGGTGTTGATCAAAATATTGAGGTATTTCGTCTCCCCTTAATGTTCGAGGACAACATCCTTGGGATACTTTGGATTTGGAGTAAAACCATGTCCAGGGTCGACCTGCCCATAATGTCCATATTTGCAAAACAAGTGGGAATATCCCTCGAGCGTGCTAGGTTATTCCAGGAAATTCAAAGTCTTGCCTTGACCGATCCGCTAACCGGCTTAAACAACCGCCGGAGTCTGTTCGAATTGGGAAGGATTGAGTTTTCGCGGGCACGCCGTATGAATCGTGAGTTTTCATGTATGATGCTGGATCTCGACAATTTTAAAAAAATCAACGATAGTCATGGTCATCCTGCAGGCGACCTGGTCCTTCAAGAATTTGCCGAGCATTGTAGAAATTCTGTCCGGGACATTGATCTGGTTGGGCGGTATGGAGGTGAGGAAATAATAATTCTTTTGCCGGAAACCGACCTCAAAACCGCCAAATTTGTAGCCGAACGATTAAGAACATCCCTGGAAAAGAAAACCATCAAAGTATCGAATCATGAAGCGAGTCTTGAATTGAAATTGACGGTCAGTATTGGAATTGCGGGCAAAGACAATAATACGCTTGAGCTCGAAACCCTCATGGCTCGCGCAGATCAGGCAATGTATATTGCCAAACATAAGGGGCGCAACCAGGTGGCTGTAAGTGTTTAAAAAATTATTACCCTGAAAAATTCAGGGTAATTACCATGCAGTTCAAATATCCCTTAATTCAATAAAAATTCTTTATAGATCTCCGCATCCTGCCATGCTTGTTTGCGGGAAGACTCCGCTTTTACTTTAAACGCTTTCACGATTTCCGTGCGGGATTTATTCAACGTATCTACCTGGTTCAATATCTTTTCCGCATCCAAAGACTGCCAGTCGAACATATACTGCTGCATGCCGATTTCTTCCATCCAATCTTTCATGCGCCCCTCATGCGCAATGGCGATGAACGGCGTTTCCAGCATCGTAGCAAAGAAAGCTGATCCCACGCGTCCGGCAACGATCATGTCACAAGCCTTGAGGATACCGAGTGTTTCCGTTGCGAGGAAACGATGCTCGATCAATTTCAACTGGGATGGATCATCCATATATTCCCTCATTTTTTCGGCAACTGCCTTATCTTCAGCCGGGTCGGGGTTCATCGCGATCACAAATACCTGTGCTGTTTTGCTCAACTCTGCTGCAACCTTCCCGAGCGCTTCATTGAATTTATCGACGCTGTTATCGTGCATGTCGAGGTGTTCCTTCACCCAATCTGGGACATCTTTATGGATATATCGTACTGTGAATGCAACCATCGGCTTCTTAGGGTCGAGACCCTCCTCTTTCAATATTTCTTCAACCCGCTCACGTGGAGCCGGGTCAAGTACCGCCCGAAGGTCAATGCCCTGTCGAATCGGGGTTTTGATACCAACCGAGGTGAGCGATTTATAAGCGCCTGCATCGCGGGTAACGATCTCTTGAGCGTAATTTCCCATCCACTTGAATACAGTCCGTCCTAACCACGACTTGACCGGGAATCCGGTAACGCCATAAATCAACAAGGGTACGCGGGCAATCCAAATAAAGAACATCAAGATCGCCACGCGGATAAGATGAGGTGTATGATCGAAGAAAGGACCTCCGCCAACTACGAACAAATCTGATTTGAAAATGCGCGGCAATGATTTGTGGATTTTGGGTATGGGTGTTATCGTTAAATTCGGATACGATTTTTGCACCAGCGGTTTCAAATAGGTCAACATCGTCACGTCTGCATCCGGCGCGAATGTTTTAACGATCTTATATTGTGAGATCATCTGCGCCTCATCTGCAACTTTTTTCAGGGTGGTTCCCCATATGGTTACTCTTTTCATTATTTTCTCCTTATCAAAGTTTTTTCCATACTTGATATAAACTCAAATTACGAGTCTTCCCATCCGAATAAAATACATCGAATATTTCCCAATTGATCGCCTTCGCAAGTTTGGATAATTCGTTCTCATCATAATGATGGACATAACGTAAGCCTTCGCCGCCAGCCCGCCAATCGAGCAGGTAATCGTTCGAGTCAACATCTTCCGATGACAGACCTGCCTTGGACCAATCCTGTATCCGCGATTTGAACTTTTCGCTATTGAGGAACTGCCAATTGGAATGAATGAAGAGTCCGCCAGATTTTAGCAATTGATGGACCGTTTGTAAAATGTTGAGTCGCAACTCGATAGATGGAATATGATGCAAAACTGCAAAAGCGGTAATCAGTGAGTAGTTATCAGAGAATGATGGGTCGAGGGTGTTCAATGATAACTGCGTCAGGTCAATTTCCTTGAAGGAGGAAGGGAAGGTTTTCGGCAGGGATTCCGCATCTCGAAGCAGGGGCAGGCTAAAGTCTAAGCCCAGATATGAACCGCGGTGACTGCGCTTCGCCAATTCGAGTGCGAACCATCCGTTGCCGCATCCCAGATCCAAAATATTCTCATCCCCATGCAATGAATCGAGCACACGGTGGACGCCGGGCTGAATTCTATGGCGTGTCGCTGAGAACGAATCGCCGAAGTTGGTGTAAAACTCGCGGTTAAGTTCGATAAGGCGCGCTGCGACGTCTGGATTCATGGGACGATTATAACGGGTATAATTTCGTACAATGAATATGGAAACAGAACGAAAAGAACGCTGGCGAGAAACACATCTCCTCACACCCGATAAAAAAGACCTTGCGCGACATGTACTGGGTCTCGTTCGGCGCGGGCAGGATGTGACGAAGACTCTGCGCGGTTATCCATTGGAGGGCGGCGGGTACCTCAATAAAGCCATGTTGGTTTCAATCTATAACGAAATGGTCGCCGCTGGGGAAATGAAAGAGGACGCCCGCCTGCTCGAACGGATTCGGATGAAACCGATGCGGACACTTTCCGGCGTGACGACGGTTACGGTTCTGACGAAGCCCTATCCCTGCCCCGGCAAATGTATCTTTTGCCCCACTGACGTCCGGATGCCCAAGTCTTATTTGCCGGATGAACCCGGCGCGATGCGCGCGGTGGAGCATCGGTTCGATCCATACGACCAGGTAATGTCTCGAATCACTCAGTTGAAAGCGCTCGGACACCCGACAGACAAGATCGAGCTATTGATCCTCGGCGGTACGTGGTCGTCGTATAAACGCGATTATCAGGAGTGGTTCGTCAAACGCTGTTTCGATGCAATGAACGGTTTCTCACATCTTCCAACGGAGGAGATGAAAATAGGCGGTGATGAACTTCGCGAGGCTCAAACATATAATGAGACAACCCACCACCGCAATGTGGGGCTTGTGATCGAGACGCGCCCGGACGAGATCAATCCCGATGAGATCAAATGGCTCCGTTATCTCGGCGTAACCAAGGTGCAAATGGGCGCGCAAAGTCTGGATGACCGTGTGCTTGAAATGAACAAACGCGGGCATGATGTGGAATGTACGCAGCAAGCCACTGCCCTGCTCCGCGCGGCAGGCTTCAAGATCGTATTGCATTGGATGCCGAATTTACACGGCGCAACACCGGATTCAGACCGCGAGGACTTCTCACGTTTGTGGGAGGGTTTCTGCCCGGACGAGATCAAGATATATCCAAATCAACTCCTTGCAAACGCTGAGTTGTATGAATATTGGCAGCGCGGCGAGTTCAAGCCGTACTCGACCCAGGAGTTGATCGATCTGATCGCCGATATCAAACCATCCATCCCAAGATATTGCCGCGTGAACCGAGTTATCCGTGATATTCCATCTACAAATGTTGTGGAGGGGAATCGGCGCACCAGCCTGCGGCAGGATGTGCAGATCGAGATGAAGAAACGGGGGACGAAATGTCAGTGTGTAAGATGCCGTGAGGTACGTGGGAAATCCGTGAAAACGGAAGCGCTGCAACTGAATGACCATGTCTATCCGGCGGAGGCAGCGGAGGAACATTTTATATCATTTGTCACGCCGGAGGATAAACTGGCAGGATTTGTACGATTGTCTTTGCCAGGAAAAAAATCACCGGAAACAGGAATAGATGATTTAGCCAGGGCGGCCTTGATCCGTGAAGTTCACGTTTATGGGCAGTCGCTTGCGGTCGGCGCGGAGAAGGATGGCGCGGCTCAGCATGTTGGCTTGGGGACCCGTCTACTGGAAGAGGCGGAGCGCATTGCATTCGAAAATGGTTATGGTCGTATGGCTGTTATATCCGCGGTTGGCACGCGGGGATATTATCTCGGGCGCGGGTTCGAGCGGGGTGAATATTATCTTGTGAAGAAGATCGGTTAAGCGGGAATAAGTTGCAGTTAAGAACGAAGCGGGTTTTTATCCATAATTAATCAATTAGAGTTGTGTTAGACATCCATCTGGGTTCTTGACTTGCATCCGGCGCGGTGTCACAATTAAAGTATGGATTACAAGGATTATTACAAAATACTGGGCGTTGATCGCAAGGCCAGCGATGATGAGATTCGCAAGGCATATCGCAAACTGGCAAAGCAGCATCACCCGGATTACAACCCCAACAACAAACAAGCCGAGGACCGCTTCAAGGAGATCAATGAAGCCTATGAAGTGTTAAGCGACCCGAAAAAGCGCTCGCACTATGACCGTGTCGGTTCAGATTTTTCAAACTGGCAAAGACGAGGCAACCCGGGCGATTTCAATTGGGGTCAATACGGCAACAGCGGCACGCGCGTGAACATGGATGACCTCAACGATATGTTCGGCGGCAGCGGCGGGTTTTCTGATTTCTTTCAATCCATTTTTGGGATGGGCGGAGCCGGCGCATCTTCACGCTCACAGCCGCAAGGCTACCAGCAGGAACTCGATATAACCATTGAAGAAGCATATAAAGGCACTACGCGCCTGATCCAAAGCAACGGCAAACAAAAACAGGTTCGTATCCCTGCCGGCGTCCGCACCGGTTCAAAAGTACGTGTGGCAGGCGCGGGACCGAACGGTCTTGACCTCTACCTCATCGTTCAGGTCAGTGACGACAGCCGCTTTGAACGGCGCGGCAACGACCTCCATACATCAGCCACTGTGGATGTATTCACCGCCATTCTCGGCGGCGAAGCAGATGTGGAAACTTTCGACGGCAGGATCAAACTCAACATCCCTGCCGGCACGCAACCCGAACAGGTATTCCGTCTGGCTGGGCGCGGTATGCCACATGTGAAGAATCCAAAAGAAAAAGGTGATTTGTTCGTAAAGCTCAAGGTACAAATCCCCAAATATTTGTCTGCCAAACAACTTGAACTTCTTAATGAAGTTTCAAAGATCAAATTTTAGGAGAACGAATGAAACGAATCTTTCCCGCAATCATTATTTTAACCCTCGCTATGCTGTCATGCCAGTTGCCGGGGGGTACGCCTCTTTCCACGCCGGTAACTGACACAGAACAACCGACCGTCGCCTCCCCCGAACCTGTCACCGTCAACCCAATCCCGCTCGATGGATCGCTCACTTCCTTATATCAGCAGGTCATCCCTGGCGTGGTGTCCATCCGCACGGGAACGGCGCAGGGGTCCGGTTTTGTATTCGACAACGAAGGGCATATCATTACCAACCAGCATGTCGTTGAAGGCGCAAGCACGGTTGAGGTTGCTTTTTCTTCAGGCTTCAAAGCATATGGCACAGTAGTCGGGTCTGACGCGGACGCTGATATTGCGGTCATCAAAGTCGATGCGCCAGAGGAGGAAGTTCATCCGTTAGTTATCGGGGATTCAGATACACTGCAGGTGGGTCAGCCAGTGGTTGCCATCGGTAATCCGTTCGGCCTGAGCGGCACCATGACAATGGGAATTGTTTCAGGTCTTGGCCGCACACAACCGTCCTCTCAGGCGGCTGGCGGCGGTGGTTTTTTCAGTAATGCGGATATCATCCAGACCGATGCGGCGATCAACCCCGGCAACTCGGGTGGTCCGTTGTTTAACCTGAACGGCGAAGTGATGGGGATCAACCAGTCGATACGCACAAACGACTTCAACGAAGTTACAGGCAATGCGGTCAATTCCGGTGTAGGGTTTACTGTCTCGATCAATCTTGTGAAGAAGATTGCCCCGGTTCTGATTCGCGACGGAAAGTATAGCTATCCTTATCTGGGCATCACTTCTTCGAGCGAACTCAGCCTTGATGCGATCGAAGCCCTGGGCTTGACCACCTACACCGGCGCTTACGTTCTGGACGTAACAACTGGCGGTCCTGCTGATCTGGCCGGCATAAAAGCAGGCGAAACGCCCTCCAGAGTGCAGGGCTTGAACGCCGGCGGAGATTTGATCATAGCTTTTGACGGACGAACAGTTACTACTTTTGACGAACTTTTGAGTTATCTCATTACAAGCAAATCTCCCGGTGATACGGTGATCCTAACCGTTTTACGGGCAGACCAACAAATTGACATCACTGTGACATTGGGTAAACGCCCGTAATCGACATAAACGTCCATCGACTTCGTTTTCACTCCACTCATGGCGGAAACAATCATTTACAAATAAATTGGATGGCAGGTTCTGCCATCCAATTTATTATCCAAACCTTTCTTCCTTCCAAACGTCTGCGCGGTTGTGGTAACCTGCCTGTTCCCAAAATCCCCGGCGGTCGCGCGTCATGAATTCTAGAGACCTCACCCACTTGGCGCCCTTCCAAAGATAAGGCGTTTCAAGATCTTCATTACCCGGTATATATCCAACCACTCCGCGCAATGGATAACCATGATCAGGTGTGATAGGTTCGCCGTTGAAATGTGTTGCAAGTAAAAAGTTATCCTGTAAAGCAACATCAAGTGGGAGGTTGACTGTAAAACCGTACTCTGCGTGTTGCATAACATGTGTAACATCAGGCTTGATATTGATCAAACCATTCTCGACCATAGTCTTGACGGAGACGCCTTCCCAGGCTGTGTCGAATTTACTCCACCGAGTCACACAATGAATGTCCATTTCGATGGACGTGCGAGGCAATTTGTTGAATTCATCCCACGTCCATGTTATTTCCTGTTCCACTTCGCCCCAAATTCGGAAGTCCCATGTCGCCGGGTTGAAGTGAGGAACCGGTCCATAATGCAGGACTGGAAATTTGAACGTAAGCGCCTGCCCGGGCGGGAGGCGTCCCTCATTACGTATGCGTTCCTCTTCTTTGCGGCGGTCGGGTCCTTCAAATGACGAAAACATAATTTTCTCCTAAAGATATTATATCAAGTCCGTTTGATTAGATGCTGGACATCGACGAGTATTACACGGAATTTCTTATCATTTTATTAAATCGTTGGATTAAGCGGTCATGGCAAAAAGGATATTACCCTCTCGAAAAGCGTCTGATATGACTTCCGCATCGCTAAAACCATACAAAACCCTAACATGCTGGCACAAAAAGGGTATTTTTTGTCAACAAATTAGACCTTAAGGTCAGGAAGGTTTATAATATTCCTCGCGGACTTATGATTATAAATCCTGACAATCTCAAAGCGATGAAGAGTGCTTTCTCAGATATGAAGCATAACTTCGAAAACGGCCTGCCATGGTAAAAGATGGCGTGACCCTGCTTAAAGCCGCGCAAAAACTCGACGAAGCCGCGCTCACAACCATCTTCGATGAGTATGCACCTGCTATCTACAAATACGCATTAAGACTATGTCACGACCCGATCCAGGCAGACAACATTGTTGGGGATGTTTTCTCGCAATTGCTCGAACAATTTGCAGTCGGCAGGGGTCCGCAGACGAATCTCCGCTCCTATCTTTACCAGACAGCCTATCATCTGGTCGTGGATCATTCGCGCGATAACAAGCATACGGCCCCTTTGGAAGTTGCAGTCAATATGCTGGACAGGGGCCGCACGGTCTCGACCCCTAACCAGAT
>DNDO01000141.1:0-158 GCA_003484265.1 Anaerolineae bacterium | reverse complement strand
GTCTCGACCCCTAACCAGATCGAGGAACGAGTACTGATGGAAGCCCTGGTATCCGCAATGAACTCGGAACTGACCGAAGATCAGCGGCATGTCATCATCCTGCGATTCCTGGAGGATTTCAGTTTGAAGGAAACAGCGCAGATCATTGGCAAGGAAGT
>DNDO01000137.1:3607-13876 GCA_003484265.1 Anaerolineae bacterium | reverse complement strand
TTCGCCATGTCTCGCTCTCCTTTTTAATTAGACATAGATCTTCTTCAGCAACTGAGCCCTCAACGAGATTTGAACTCGTGACCTCACCCTTACCAAGGGTGTGCTCTACCAACTGAGCTATGAGGGCATATATGCTGTCCCGCACATCGCGGGATAGTGGGCGGTGAAGGATTCGAACCTTCGAAGTCGTCCGACAACTGATTTACAGTCAGTCCCCTTTGGCCACTTGGGTAACCGCCCGCGGGTGAATATTATTTTGTCATCTTGAGTTGATGATGCATTCAACTCGTAACTTGCAAAGCCGACGACGAGACTCGAACTCGTAACCGCCCGCTTACAAGGCGGGTGCTCTACCGATTGAGCTACGTCGGCATACCGTTATGCGGCATCATCGACACCCAATTAAGCAGAGCGATTATACCAAAGCCACACCTAACGGGGAAGTAAAACAGGCAATTAAATTGCTCCCGCACGAACAAAGGGAGCAGGGCGCTAGTTTAACAGGATTTACCATGATAGTCAAGAATGATAAATCAATTGCAGGGTTCCACTTGACCCCTTGACATCCCAAACATTAAGTTGTATATTTAGAACAGTTGTTCTAAAAAGGATATTATGTCAGATGAAACCAACCGCTACGAGCTAATGATGGACGCTTACACCGAAGTACAGTCGGAGGTAAATGCATCGCGTCAAACCAAGCCGATACCTGCCCAGCCAACCCTGAGCCAGGTACTCGCCAACTTTGGACCAATGCCGAGCGAAGCCTTGTTCCTCGGTGTTGCATCGGATGAACTCCCTGTTTTGTTGAATTTGCACGATTCAATTCCCGGTCCGTTACTGATCATCGGAGATTCTGCAAGCGGAAAGACAGCATTACTACAAATGATTGCACAGGCGACTGGGGCAATGCATCAGCCAGAGAAAGTGCAATTCGGAGCGCTGACCAACCATCCCGATGAATGGAGTGGATTCGACGAAATCCCGAACAATGTTGGAGTCTTCCCCATCCAGCATAGGGCATCTGAAGATTTTATTCTCTCGTTGGCATCCTGGGCGCATGGAAACAAATCAAGCAAGCAATCTATTTTGCTACTGCTGGATGATCTGGAAGCAGTCTCCAAAATGGGAATGGACGCGGTGCAAAACTTGCGCTGGCTTCTCCTGCGAGGACCGTCGCGCCGGGTTTGGCCCATCATTACATTGAATTCGGATCGCATCCGTACCATGGAGCCCTGGCTGGATGCTTTCCGCACGCGGATTTTTGGGAATATGCAAAGCACGAATCATATTAGAAAACTTGACGCTGAACGCGCAAATCTTGAATCACTCTCGCGTGGTTCGGAATTCGCAATGAGCGAAGGCAATGACTGGCTTCGTTTCTCGATACCATCACTTGATTAGGATCGGAGGTAATCATGCACACAGGAATGTTATGGTTCGACGACTCTCAAACCACGCTGGATATCAAGATACAAAAAGCTGTGGATTACTTTTATAAAAAATACGGGCGTACTCCCAATTTATGTTTGGTGCATCCAAACATGCTGGGGGATGAAAAACTCAAAGAGGAAAAGATCACCGTCCGCCCCTACAGACCTGTTTTACCGGGTCACCTTTGGATTGGCAATGAGGACAAAAGTTGATCGAGTCCATGTCCTTTGCACCTCCCGCGGAACTGGCCCGCGGGAGGATTTTTTATTAACCGAGCATCACGACGAATGCAACAGAATGGCTTTGGCTGTGACTGATACTCACAGACCAGATGCTCAAGCCAATTTCCTTTGCCAGCCGGTCTGCCTCACCGTGTAACGTCAACACTGGTGCGTTCTGTTCGTCCCCCAACACCTCGATCTCTTTCCAGCCAATATCCCCAATACCACAGCCTAAAGCTTTCGCAGCAGCTTCCTTCGCGGCAAATCGGCCAGCCAGCGATTCGGGTCTTTTACCGCACTGCTCCAATTCGGCGGGTGTGTAGATGCGCTCGAGATAGTGTTTGCCATGCCGGGCAACAACTTCCTCTATGCGGGAGATTTCGATGAGATCAACGCCTGTCCGTAAATTCATCAAGGACCTGCTACTGCTATCGCGAGCTTATCCGAGTCAAAGAACTTTCGCGCAGTTCTCAACACATCCTCTCGCGTTACTTCGTTCACCAGATCGGCATATCGAAGATAATAATCGAAACCCAGGTCATGCCGTTCGATGTTCAATAACGCACCAGCCACACCCCCATTCGACTCCAATGACAATGGCAGACGGCCAATAAAATTCGCCTTGCTGTCTGACAGTTCTTCTGCAGTCACGCCTTTGGCAACAAATCGTTTCAACTCATCCACGATCAGGTTAATTGCTTTATCAACATTTGTCGGGCTGATGCCCGCACTTACCTCCCACGAACCAGGTCCAATGCCCGCGTTCAGGCTCGAATACGCATAATATGCAAGCCCGGCTTTTTCACGCACCGAATCACCGATGCGCCCCATCATGCCGAACTGCCCCAGAATATTGTTCCCCAAGGATGCAGCCATGAATTCTGCATCCCTCCGCCTTGGACCATTCGTCCCCACCACAATATCGGATTGGGATTTCCCGGCAATTTTATGATGCTTGCGGACTGTCCTCTTAAGCAGTTTTGCTTCAGGGATTTCAAGCGTCTCTTTCTGACCCTTGACCTGCCACCCTCCTAACGCGCGTTTTACCTGCCTGACAGCTTCTTCTGCCTTCACCGCACCGACAACAGCGATCACCATCCCGCGCGGACCGTAATGTTCGCGGTGAAATTTCACAAGATCGTCGCGCGTGATCTTCTTGATCGTTTCCGGTGTGCCCTCATCTGGACGGCTGTACGGATGGTCTTTATATAGAATCTTGTCAAAGGTTTCCGATGCCATATCCGATGTATCTTCCGCACTGATGGCCATGCCGGTAAGGATCTGCGCGCGGAGTTTTTCCATTTCAGCCTTGGGGAACATCGGCTGTATCATTGTTTCAGCCAACAAGCCAAGGATCAAAGGAAGATCTTCCGCGAGTGAACGACCGTTAAATCCCGATTTGTGTACACCGGTACTGAACCCCAGGCTTGCGCCGGCCGATTCGAGGATATTATATATCTCGTCGAAGTTATGTTTCTTCGTCCCGCGCATTAACCCTGATGTGACGTAATCTGCAAGACCAAGTTTCTCATCCGTATCGAATAACGCCCCTGCATCGAAATACCCGCTTATCACGACTGATGGACTGTTGAAATTGGAGCGCGTCAAAATGGTGACGCCGTTTTCCAACACTTCGCGGTGAATATCGTTTGGACCGGGCAGGGAGGAATTTATCTTTTTCATAATTATCCCTTCCTTCCGTTCGCAGGCACATATGTTCCCACTACACGACTCTTGGTATTGAAATATTCGTTTCCCACGCGTTGAATATCCTTTGCTGTAACTGCTGAAAGTTTATCAAGGTAATTCTCAAACCATTCATACTCAGCAAACATTTCGGAATATCCCATCCAAAATGCCTGGTTGGTGATATTTTCACTTCCGTAGGCAAATAACGCGCGCGCTTGTTTGATAGCGCGGGTGATCTCAGCCTTTGTGACATTTTCCTGTTTGATTCGTTCCAGTTCTTTATCCAACACAGCGAGCGTTTCTTCGGGCTTTCGCTTAGGGTGAATGGTGAGTGTGATGCTATATAAGAAGGGATCGATGGTTGCCTGGGCGCCGCCATGAACACCAACAGCAAACTCTTTGTCAACAAGCGCTCGATAGAGACGGGATGTTTTGTTCGATATGCCGCCGCTGAACATATTGAGGTTACTTGGACCCGCGAGCAAACTGTCGAGCACGGCTAGGGGAAAAAAGTCTGGGTGGGAGGCGGCTGGGAAACGGTAACAAGCCTGGACGTAAGATGTAGTGCCGGGTCCCTCTACAGAAAGTTGTACTTCGCCCCTTTGCTCGAGTTCCTGGCGCGCCAGCCGCGCCGGTTCTTTTCCAGCGGGTATCTTACCGAAAAGTTTCTTGATTCGTGCAAGCATCGTTTTCGTATCGAAGTCTCCAGCCACCGCCATAACAGCGTTATTCGGAACATAGTAGGTGCGGTAGTGATCATACAGGTCGTCGCGCGTCATGCTGTGAAGATCTGCCATATCGCCGATGACTTCGTGATGATAGGGATGGACACGAAACGCCGACTGTTGTACCGCCTCGCCAAGCTGAAAGAGAGGCTCGTTTTCACTGCCTTCACGCTCGGAAATAATCACCGTCCGTTCAGAAGCAACCTCTTTTTTATCGAAGCGGCTGTTAACCATGCGATCTGCTTCGAGGCGTAGTGCAAGATCGATCTTGTCGGCGGGCATGGTTTCGAAATATGCCGTCCAATCAAGATAGGTCATGGCGTTCCACATGCCGCCTTCGCGCGATATTGCCTTATCCAGCATGTTCGCGGGGAAATTTGGTGTGCCTTTGAATTGCATATGCTCCACCCAATGCGAGATGCCGGTGCGCCCCTGCACTTCATCGCGCGATCCGACACGGTACCATAACCACGATGAGATGATCGGCGCAGTATGTATTTCTTTCAGGAACACTTTCAATCCATTCGAAAGTGTTTCAACGGTCAGGGATTTTTTCATAAATGCATTGTCTCCAATATTAATAAATTACGGGCAAACATTGACGCCGTTCACAAACACTTGCTGCTCCACCAGGCAATAGAACGGCTCGACAACTTTTTGCAACCCGACAAAGGGTTCGTGCAAGTCGGTTTGGTTCAAAGGGATATCCACAGCCACGTCCAATTCAGCCAGCACTTTCTGGTCGACAGGAACAGAAAGGTTCTGAATGATGATCGGCAAAACGGTGCCTTGCGGCAAGACGATGTTGGCGCGCGCATTATTGATATTTAATCCGCCGGTATTGACGGTGACGAGGGCGCCGCTGATGGGAACATCCTGGCTGAGAGTCACGTTAGTGGGGCCGCTCACGTTCAAGGTGAATTGAACGGGGATTTCCTTACTTACGGGTATCGTGGTTGTGATGTGCGCCTGATCCATTTTGACAAAATTAGTATATAAACCGCCAAGTAAATGATCGGTCAGCCCTGTTACTGTCACACCGACGGCTTTAAAGTTTTGCAATAAGACCGCCAGAACAATCACGAGCACAATATTCACAATGAAAGACATCGCGCTGGCAATTGTCCAGAATGCTGGCAGGAACTTGTATCCTTCAAATCCTGAACCAGTTGCGGATTTGGTTTTTGGCTTGGCCTTAGCGACCACTGGAGATAACTTTGTCGCTTCTGTTTTGGGCTGCGCCGCTGGCGTTTTTGGAACACTACCGCCCGCTCCGCGCGGCAATCGGGAAATGGGCGAGGATTCCTTCTCACCGCCACTGATTAGTTTTTTCATCTTGCTGGGTTCGTTTTGATTTGATTCAGGCTGTGACATACGACCTCCTCGAACAGATGGCTAATCTTAACATAGAGTATTCACTTTGGAATAAAATAATCATAAAGAGAGTGTTTATTAGATGAGTAAAAAGAACATTTAGACGCTGAGAACGCCGAGCCCTTTGAAAAATATCTTAAATCTTTTAGTCTCGGCGGCTGGCGAGATAATCAGCACATCCTCTATACAAATTAGTACAAAATTTTCCATGACATTTGTATTAACGAACATGTAACCCCTTTTACTTGTGATGGATTAATTTTGAGACTATAATCTGACAGTTTTGTGTAAAAGGAACTGAAGGAGCAATTGTGACCAATCAAAACTTCGTCGCTGTAGTCGGCGCAGGACCAGCAGGATTATTCGGCGCACGCGAACTCGCCAATCAAGGAGTCCGCGTAGCGTTATTCAACCGCGACATCAAGCCTGGCGGGCTTGCAGAATACGGCATCTACCCGAACAAACACACCATGAAGAATGGTTTGCGAAAGCAGTTCCGTCAGGTGCTCGACATTCCCAACCTCGACTACTATGGAAATATAGTCATCGGTAATGAAGGCGATCTAACGCTGAACGACCTGCGCTCACTTGGCTTTCAAGCGATCCTCGTTACGGCTGGCGCGCAAGGCACTAAATGGCTTGGTTTGCCCGGCGAAGACCTTGTCGGCGTTTATCACGCCAAGGATGTAGTTTATTTTTACAACCACCTGCCTCCCTATAGTCAGCAATCATTCCGATTCGGGAAAAAATGCGCAGTCATCGGCGCCGGCAACGTCATGCTTGACATCGCCCACTTCCTCATTCGCGAGGAAAAAGTGGACGAGGTGGTGGCTGTCGTCCGCCGCGGACCTGCCGAAGTTAAATTTGAAAAGAAGGAAATGGAATATGTGATCGACAATCTCGATCAGGCAACATTAGGCGCAGAGATCGATCGGGTGACTCCAATTATGCAGGCTGTCGATCAGGACCCGGTCGCTGCCCATGCCACGATCCTTGAAGCCCTTCCGAAAGCATTGCCCAAAGTCTCTGATTCAAAATTCCGATTCGAGTTCCTTGCCTCTCCAGTGCAGATGATCGGCGACGCCAACGGCAACCTCGTACAAGTGGAACTTGAAGACAACATCCTCGTCGAAAAAGACGGGGATACAAAAGCCCGGGGTAACGGGAACAAGCGTCGGCTTGATGTTGAAACGGTCATCTTTGCCATCGGCGATAAAGTGGACGAATCTTTCGGTCTCCCCGTCGAATGGAACGAATTTGTCAAGAACGAGAGTCCTAAGTTTCCCATCGACAATACATCTTTCGAAACTCCCTTTGAGGATGTCTTTGTCGGCGGCTGGTCTCGAAAGGCAAGCTCAGGATTGGTAGGCTATGCCCGCAAGGACGGAACGAACGCATCCAAAGTGGTCATGCAGTTCCTGCAACAAAACAAACAGCCTATTGATGTAAAACTGACCGTGCTTGTTGAAAAGATCAAAAGCCTGGGAAAACCAATTGTCACGAAAGACGACATCAAGAAACTGGAAGCCGCCGAAACAGCCGAGGCGCAAAAACGCGGCGTCGAAGATTTCAAGTACGATAACAATGAAGCCATGTTGCAAGCCATGGGTCTCATAGAAACAGCATAAATACCTTACCCCTCTTCGATAAGGAGAGGGGTAAAATTTTGTCATGAAACGCGACTTGTATTTCAGCAAGCCAATCATGAACGCAGCAGGGTCATTGGGATTCTTCCCAAATCTCCGAGATTTTGAAAATCTCGGAGATTATCTTGGTGCCTTCGTGACAAACCCGTTCTCCCTGCGCCCGCGTCTGCCCACTCCCCAACCAACTGTCATCGAATACCCCGGCGGATTTTTAATGCATACCGGCCTGCCAAACCCCGGACTTAAAGCCGGGATAAAGAAGTACGCAGCAAAATGGGATAAATCATCCCTGCCCATCATCGTCCATCTTATGGCAGACCGCCCCGAAGAGACAAAGAACATGGTGCGCATGTTAGAAGAGGCAGAGAATGTAATGGCGGTCGAACTCGGCTTTGCTCCCCTGCTGGCAAATGACATCATCTTATTGACTCTCGAAATGTGTCTCGGTGAATTGCCTTTAATATTTTCATTACCAGTGGAACAGGTGCTGAGTTTGGGTCCGCGTTTGATACAGGAGGGTGCGCAGGCGATCAGCATTTCTGCGCCTCGAGGCGCATTGATGACAGATCACCTGGTCACTGGCCGCTCGTACGGTGCGTCTCTTTTCCCGCAGGCATTAGACACTGTGAACAACGCCGTCAAACTTGGGATCCCCATTATTGGCGCGGGTGGGGTGTGGTCGAAAGAAAACGCCGACGCGATGATCGCAGTCGGCGCGATGGCGGCACAAGTGGATGCCGCGTTTTGGAACCCTGCTTCTACCTTTTCGGCTCCAACACCATGACGGGGATACGCCGATGCGCGGCGCGCACTTTGTATTTTTCATACCCCGCAAAAACCGAAGTCCCAATTCGCCAAAACTTTTCATACTCTGCCCCGTCAGTTTCACGGGCAATATAGACGCCGGTCTTTCCTTTTAATTCAACGAAACATTCGGGATTCGCTTTCAGGTTGTAATACCAGCCGGGGTTATGCATCCGCCCAAAACTTGAGGCGATCAATCCGATCTTATCTTCATCCAGGGCTGCGATCAACGGTATCATTCGTTTTTTTCCAGTTTTCGCGCCGATCGTCGTAAGCTGGATAATCGTCCAGCCTGCCAGTTGAGATACAGTAAATTTACCGCCAGAAATCTTCATTGCCGCTCCATCAATGCGATGCAAAGTAACTGCAAAAAAAGCCGTAACCGGGCGGACCATGGCGATCTTGTGAATTAGTCTGTGGATCGAATTGGGGTTTGGATTCATTTCTCGAGCCATATCGTCACTGGTCCATCGTTATGGATTTCAACTTCCATATGTGCCCCGAATTTCCCAGTCTGCGTTGGGACGCCGTGCCCGCGTAGTAATTCAACGAATCGGTCCACCAACGGTTCGGCGGCATCGGGCAAAGCGGCTTCAATAAAGGAAGGGCGGCGTCCCTTTTGCGTATTTGCATATAACGTAAATTGCGAAACAACAATCGCTTCCCCTTTCACATCCAAAATGGACAGGTTCGTTTTGCCCTGCTCGTCTTCAAATATCCGCAGGTTTGCGATCTTATCAGCGAGAAATGCGGATTGCTCCTCCCCATCATCATGACCGACGCCAAGTAAAACGACAAGACCCTTCTCAATTTGAGAAATGACCTTGCCATCAATTGTCACACTGGCTTTGGAAACACGTTGTACTAACGCACGCATGGATGATTTTCGTTAATCCTTTTTCAACAATGACTCGACCGTATATCCCGTAATGCGAATGAACTCTTCCTGCTCCTCGGGTGTCATATGCTGGTAGGCAAGGCGGATGGTATAACCACCGATCAGGTTGCCATCATCCTCCACGATCATCCAGTCAATAACGTCTTCAACAGGGATTCGCACGACTTGATCCGGGTGAAAACCCTGTGTCAGCGCAACACCTTCAACCATCTGCGTTGTGAAAGCGCCGTTGAAATAATCCAGCGGCTCGGTCCAGATGTCTTCAAATTCCACATCACCATACACACGGATCTTCAATCCGATAAAAACAAAAGACGGTTCTGGAGCGAGCAATGCCTGTCGTACAACGCTCATTGTGCTGTGCGCCTTCTCGACTGCCGCGGTGAACTCTTCCTCTGTGGCGGGCGCAACAGGCGTCGGCGATGAAGGTCCGCATGATGCTACCAGTAAAATACTAACGAACAAAAGGATTTTCAACTGGAGAGACCCGTACATATAAATCTCCAATCTGAGGCGTTGCCATTGCCAACATATTACGGTAATTGGATCGCTTCCCTAACTTCTTCCATTGTTTTCTGCGCGATGACCCTCGCGCGCTTTGCTCCGTCACTCAACACATCGTTCACATAATCAGGCCTGGACTCAAGTTCCGCGCGCTTTTTGCGGAAGGGTTCGAGATTCAAATTCAGGTTAGCGGCGAAGCGTTTTTTACAATCCACACAACCAATGCCAGCCGTGCGGCATTCCCTGTTGATCATCTCCACTTCATCGGCGGGAGAGAATATTTTGTGCATCGAGAAGACATTGCAAATATCGGGGTTGCCCGGATCCGTGCGCTTGATGCGGGCAGGGTCAGTGACCATGTCCTTGACACGAGCGGCGGTCTCCTCGGGCGTCGAGGCGAGTTCGATATGATTGTTCAAACTCTTGCTCATTTTGGCTTTGCCGTCGGTGCCTAAAACTTTCAAGATTTCAGTATGCTTTACCTGCGGCTCTATCAAGGCTTTTGTATTGTAGCGATAATTGAATGAGCGGACTATCTCACGAGCAAACTCCAGATGCGGAGCCTGGTCGATGCCAACAGGAACAACATCCGTTTTGTAAAGAACGATGTCGGCTGTCATCAACACAGGATAGCCGAGCAATCCATAGTTGACATTGTCAGGTTGCTGCGAAATTTTTTCCTTGAAGGTCGGCAGGTCGGTCAGCTTTCCCATTTGAGTGACCATTGAAAGATATGTATGAAGCTCCAGCACCTCAGGAACATGTGATTGCACAAAGAGAATCGAATCCTCGGGGCGGATGCCCGCCGCAAGCCAGTCTATCGCCATCTCAAATGTGTTTTGCTTCAGCTCTTGTGTTGTCTCGACAGTCGTCAACGCATGGACATCCACGATGCAATATACGCAATCATAGTCATTCTGTAGCGCGACATAATTCTGAATCGCACCCAGATAATTTCCAAGATGTTGCCTTCC
>DNDO01000137.1:0-3327 GCA_003484265.1 Anaerolineae bacterium | reverse complement strand
TTATAGACCTCACAGGTCTTGATGTCCTGTGAGGTCTGGTTTATTCACCTACAATATTCCTCACCAACCCCAACACTTCCCCAGGCTCGGCATGACGCGCCAACGCCTTCTTTGAAAAAAGCAAATCACCATTGACAGACACTTCAAATTTACCGTTGTCAGAAGGTACGATCGATATTGTCTCGATCACATGCTCATAATTCTTCAACAACTCTTCCATCAAGCTCACGGCTCGACCTGTGTAGTGTCAAACCGCGCAGTATACGATTTCAATCTTTAGCATGACTCCTCCAATTTCGAGGATTATATCATTGGCTGTGCGGCATCTCCTGCAGGAACGCCTCTACCGCATCATCCGCAGGATTTGATTTGATGTCGCGCACCGTCCCCACCTGACGCAGCATCCCGCCAACCACCACCGCGATACGATGACTCACTTTTGCAGCCTCATTCAAATTATGTGTGACAAAGACCGCCGTCCGATGGTCTTCACTTAATATCTTCGACAAATCCTCTAGCAGTTTCGTCCGTGTTGGGGGATCAAGCGCTGCAAACGGCTCATCGAGCAACAGCAGTTCTGGTTCCAGCACAAATGCCCGCGCCAAACTGACCCTCTGCGCCTCACCGCCCGACAGTTGGCCTGCCCGTCGTTTCGACAGGGACTCCACACCCATGGCTTGGATCCACTTCCCTGCCCGCCGACGGATTTCCTCTTTCGGCACACCGCGAAACTTCAACCCCAACGCGACATTTTGTTCCACCGTCATGTCCATCAACAACGGAGCCTGAAACACGAATGATATCCTTCGGCGGTATTCAAGATCATTCCACTGCGTAACAGACTTGCCGTCAAATTGAATATCGCCACGAACAGGCTTAAGCAGATGCGCGAGCGCCAGCAACAATGTACTCTTCCCCGCACCATTGGGACCGACAACAGTCAGCGTTTCGCCGCGAGGAATGGATAGATGTTCTATATCAAGAACAACACGTTCATTCCGCATTATTTGAAGATCGTTGACCTCAATTAATGTATTCATCATTCCAATTTCTGCATTCTGGGTTCGTCACTTCTTCTGCCCCCTTTGCTGAATCCACGTCAGCGAAAGGTTAATGATGTAGGTAATTACCAGCAACAACGCGCTCAAGGCCAATGCGAAATCGAACTCGCCTTTGGATGTCTCCAGCACGATTGCCGTCGTCAACACACGCGTTTGACCTTTGATATTCCCTCCCACCATCATCGAAGCTCCAACTTCTGAAATGACAGCACCAAAGCCTGCCATCAAAGCAGCCAACAGCGGCAGACGCGCCTCCCGCCAAAGGTACCAGATCATTTGTCCGCGTGAGGCGCCGAGACCGAGTAGTTGTTGTTGCAGGCGCGGGTCCAATGCCTCGAGCGCAGCGGCGGTCAGACCAGTCACGACTGGCGCCGCAATGACCGTCTGTGCAATGATAATTGCCCAGGGTGTGTAGATCAATTTCAAATCCCCAAACGGACCGCTCCGCCACAACATCATCGCCACCACGAGACCAACCACCACAGGCGGCAATGCCATGCCCGTGTTGATGATACTCAAAATGAGGGAACGCCCGCGGAAGTTACCAAGCGCGAGCAACGTGCCAAACGGCAGACCGATCACGAGGCTGATAAGCGTCGCGATCGTCGAAACCTGTAATGAAAGGACAGTGATCTGGAAGACTTCCATGGCGCAAGTATACAGTTAAACACAAGTGACAGTCACCTGCCTGCCGACTGTCACTTGTGTCATTCCGCGTCTGGGAAGAACAACGGCTGCCCGTATTGTTCCTTGCCAAATTCGGCTATGAAATTTTGCGTTTCAGAAGAGATCATGAAATAATAAAAAGCCATAGCGCCCACATAATTGACGTTCGCCCATCTGTCGGGGTTCACAGTGATCACATGATATGGGTTCAACAACGGCGGGTCGCCTTCAAGCGTTATCACAAGTTGTAAATTATCGGTCTGCGCCAGAAACGTGCCGCGATCTGTGAGCGTATACGCCTCCTTTTCGGAAGCCACGATCAACGTCGCGCCCATGCCCTGCCCAGTTTCGAGATACCAGGTTTGCCCTTGCGGATCGAGTTCGGCTTTGCTCCAGATATCCAACTCTTTTTTGTGCGTGCCAGAGTCATCGCCGCGCGAGATAAAAGTCGAACCTGATTCGTAAATCTTCCCCAACGCATCGACCGCGGATGTCATCCCGTTGATTCCCGCAGGGTCGGATTCGGGACCGATGATGACAAAATCATTGTGCATGACAGCCGCGCGGTCTTTGCCATATCCCTCAGCCATGAACTCCTCTTCGGATTTCGGAGCATGGACCAGCAGCACATCTGCATTACCTTCCTCGCCCATTTTCAACGCCTGCCCCGTCCCCACCGCCACGGTCTGGACCTTGTAACCTGACTCAACCTCGAAAAGCGGAATCAACACATCAAGCAGCCCTGAATCCTGCGTGGACGTGGTCGTTGCCAGGATAAGGGTTGTATTGGATGACTGGGAGGCACAACCAAATAAGAGTACACTCGCAAGAGTAATTATGATTATTCGTTTCATTCTGTAAATTATATCCTTTTGCCTGCATAATATTTATTTGACACGATGTACCCGCCGTGATATAAAGCGGTAACAATTTAATCCGTACTCATCCAGAGAAGCTGAGGGACCGACCCTGTGACGCTTCGGCAACCGCTACCGACGGTGCCAACTTCGGCAGATTGTAAGGCGATGTACTTCGCCCGATAGTCTGGGAGATGAGAGATGACTTCATAAATGAATGTCGCCTCTCATGTGAGAGGCGATTTTGTTGTGTAAGCAACCCGTTGGTTGAACCGGACCAGTGCTGGTCTCGTCAGTTACGAAACCAACAGGTAACATGCAAGCGCAAGATGGATTGAAAGTTGTGGTCTTGATACGCTTTGACGAACACGAGGCTACTCGAACCCCGAGGTATGAATGTAATGCAAATCGGAGAGACACTCTACATAACAAATCGCGATGACTTCCGCACGTGGTTGATCGAGAATCACGGGAGCAAAAAAGAGATCTGGTTGATCCGCTACAAGAAAGTCACAAAGAAACCGTCCATTGACTATGTGGAGGCGGTGGAGGAAGCCATTTGTTTTGGCTGGATCGACAACCTCGAAAAAGGGATGGACGAGGAACGCTACGCCCTGCGTTTCTCCCCGCGCAAGCCGAAATCGAACTGGACGAACACGAACAAAGACCGCGCCCGCAAGATGATCGCCGAAGGCAGGATGTCCTCCGCTGGCAAGGCCACACTTCCACCTGATGTGAAATAA
>DNDO01000197.1 GCA_003484265.1 Anaerolineae bacterium | reverse complement strand
CGCCGTTGAAAGTCCAAAGTCCGTTTGTCCAATTCATGAATTCGTCAAACGGACTTTGGACTTTCAACGGCGAGAGCAAAAAGAAGATAGGGCATCCCGCGCCGTTCCCGTTGGAATTGCCGCGGCGCTGCATCAAAATGTTCAGTTATATCGGTGACACGGTTCTAGACCCGTTCATGGGGAGCGGTACGACGCTTATCGCGGCGGGAATGCTTGGTCGAAAAGGACTCGGAGTGGATGTTGACAAAGGTTATTGCAATCTCGCCAAAACCCGCATTGAGAATGCACCGGAACCCAACGAACAATTGCAACCCAAGTAAAGATGTACACCAGGAACAAGCGCAACAAATACGATAAAAATGATTCGCTGGAGTTGGGGCAAAATGCGGAAAGCCGCTTCGCGTCTATTGCGCAGCGAAACGGCTGGGTGGTTGTTGAAGCATCAAAAGAGGGAAATATCGAAGACCACTTTGATTATGAAATTTCAAAAGACGGTCAAAACCTAAAGGTTGATGTAAAAAGCAAGAAACGGGTCTCAAGAAAAACAAAAGATGTGCAGGATGATCTGGTCTGGGTGGAATTCCGAACCGTGAGGAATACAAAAGGCTGGTTGTTCGGGAGCGCCGATCTGATCGCCTTCGAGAATCAGAATGGGTTCAAGATCGTGGAGCGCAAAGCCCTTGTTGGCGTTGTCAATAAATTTGTCAAACTACACGTCAAGGTGAGCAATCCCGCGGACGCGTTATACAAGGTATACACTCGCAAGGGGCGTCCCGACGAGATAGCCCTCATCAAGACCAGCGACCTGACACCCATCCTTTGGGATGAATGGAATCTATAGGTCGCGCTTCAACAAATCGTCGACTGTTTCCCGTTGTAATATCAAATCTGCTTTTCCCTCTTCAAGCATCAATACCGCAGGTCTGCGCGCGCCGTTGTAATTGGACGACATACTCATGTGATATGCGCCTGCAACGGGGATCGCGATCAACTCTCCCTCTTGGATATTCGGCATTGATAGACCCTCGATGACAATATCCCCGGACTCGCAATACGGACCCGCGATCGACACACGATCGCCTCTTTCCCGACTGACGCCTGATACCGGTAAACAAGAGTATTTCGCCCCATACAACGCAAACCGCGGATTATCCGCCATACCGCCATCGGTTAAGATCCAAACTTTGTCGCCTCGTTTTTTGACCGCGCCGACGCGATAGATCGCCACGCCAGCCCTTGCGATGAGGCTTCGTCCAGGCTCGAGATGCAAATGTGGAAGATCGAGTCCGCGAGATTGACATCCATCAATGACCGCTTCCGCAATCCCGCGCACATAATTCTCGATGGACGGGTTCGGCAGTTCATCTTCATGATATGCCACGCCCCATCCGCCGCCGGGACAAAAATGCCATTTGCCAATAAATCTGATTTCCTTTGCAAGATCAAGAGCCATGTCTATTGCAGGGATCAATGGCTCCGGGTCGCGGAAGTTGGAGCCTTGATGGAAGTGGATTCCTGTGAAGGGAAGATCGTTTTCCCTGCAATACTTTGCCGCTTCGAGAATCTCTTCCTGTGTCATCCCGAACTTGCTATCGTGTTGACCGGTTTGGGTGTGAGTGTGATGGGTTGTGACCGCTACGCCGGGGAGGAGACGCAACCACAATGATGTGTTACTCTGCGGGATGGGTTGTCGAGGCTGAAGAGCTTCGGTATTGGCGGAGTAGAGATCCTTCGAATCGTTCAGAATATTATGGATTCGTTCGAGTTCCGTCAAATTATCTACAACGATCGTCCCAGCATGTTGCATCGCGGATTTCAAATCATCTCCCGATTTGTTAACGCCATGCACAAGGATGTGTTCACGCGGAACACCGCCAGCAACTGCGATCCCAATTTCTCCTTCGCCGGTGCAATCTACAAAAAAGTTATATTCCTGTGTCCATTTTGCGATGGCTTTGCAGAGGAAGGCTTTACCTGCGTATGTAATATGCGAGGGAGCAGGGTAATGGGTGGACAATGCGTCCGTGTAGGATTTGGCGGAAAAATCCAAGGTGGCGTGGTCGTATATGTATAAAGGAGTCATATACCGGTCCACGAGAGAGCCGAGAGCGTGCCCGGCGATGGTCAATGAGTCGTTTTCAATTTTTGTAGAGTCGGGGAAGAGTCGCAGGCGTTCCAATCAGCATCCCTTATTATTCGTCGAAGAAAAGGCTGAGCCACACTTCCCAATTCTGCATGGGCGTGGGAAATGGGGCAGGGGTGTTGACCTCGATGGGAGCGGCGCCGGGTGCGCCTACAGGAACAACGGGCAGATCACCGTCGCGAATGTAATGACCGTCGGTGCGCGCCCATTCCTCGACGGAGGCTGTCGAGTTTGCGTAGGCGACTTCAGTTTGAAGGGCGAACTGGGTTTGTATTGCCTGTGTTGCCTGCACGCGGATGAGATCGGTCTGGTCGCTCAATAATTTGAGTTCTTCGAGCCGGCGGTTGAACTCAAGCACAATGAAGACGAGTATGACGATTCCGATGGTTACCAGCATGCGGCGCACATTGATCGGGACGGTGGACATGCATCAATCTTAATCGTTATCGAACTCTCTTGCAAGCGGATATAATCAATCCTGTGATGTCCTAAAGAAATTACAGGATTATCGATTGATTGGAGATGCTGATGCCAAAAGTAAAACAGATCAATCACGTTGCGGTCGTTGTGGATGATATGGAGAAGGCGCTTTCATTCTGGCGCGATGCGTTGGGAATGGAATTGCATGAACTACGCGACGTGCCCGCCGAAAAATCGCAGGTGGCTTTCCTTCCGCTTTCCAGCTCGGAGGTGGAATTGGTCATGCCCACAACGGACGATTCTGGCGTTGCCAAATACCTTGCCAAACGCGGGGCGGGCATGCATCATATCTGCCTCGAAGTGGATGACATCGATGGGATGATGGCGCAGTTAAAGTCAAAAGGTGTGCGCCTTATCAATGAAGAACCTCGCACCGCCGCAGACGGGAAGAAGTATGCATTCATCCACCCTGAGAGCACATCCGGTGTTCTGGTGGAGTTGTATCAGATATAACAACCTCCGTGCTGAGCGGAATGCTTTGTAACCTGTTGAATCGAAATCTAATAAACCTTCGTCAAATTCTTTGTTGGAAGTTATGCCATGTTTGAGAATATTGAATCTGTTCTGAGTGAACGATGCGGTCTGGTCAAAGACCGCCCCATCATCGCCGGCATCTCCGGCGGACCAGACAGTATGTGCCTGTTGAAAATTCTGCGCGACAATGGATACCGTGTCATTGTTG
Source organism: Anaerolineae bacterium (assembly GCA_003484265.1). Classification (GTDB taxonomy): domain Bacteria; phylum Chloroflexota; class Anaerolineae; order Anaerolineales; family Villigracilaceae; genus Defluviilinea. Next base: position 1,514 of record DNDO01000197.1, on the reverse strand, counting down.
CGCATTTCAACCATAAGCTGCGTTCCGATGCCGATGCCGATGCGAATGCAGTCGAACAAGCCGCCAGCCGCATGAACTTTGCATCCGTCGTCGAGAGTGGGGACGTGCGCGAATATGCCAGGACTGAAAAACTATCCATCGAGGAAGCTGCGCGGAATATGCGTTACCGGTTCCTCATGGAACAGGCGCGCCGCTTCAAGGCGCAGGCAGTGGCTGTCGGTCACACGGCAGACGACCAGGTGGAAACAGTGTTGATGCATTTCGTCCGCGGCGCCGGGCTTGCCGGGCTTAAGGGCATGAGCCATCGCACGGTCATTCCCATGTTTGATAAGGAGATTCCAATCGTCCGCCCGCTGTTGGATTTTTGGCGCGAGGAAACTGTCGTCTATTGTGCGGCGCACGGGCTTCGTCCGCGCCACGACCTGAGCAACGATTCACTCGATTTCTTCCGCAACCGAGTACGCAACCTCCTGATCCCTGCATTGGAGTCCTATAACCCGCGTTTCAAAGACGTGGTCTGGCGTACATCTCATTCCCTTTCGGGCGACCACGAAATTCTTATGAATGTTTTGGATGATGCGTGGAAAACATCCATCGTCCATCAAACAGCAGAATTCGTATCCTTTGACTCTTCCTCATTTACCAAACACCCGCTCGGACTCCAGCGACACCTTGTCCGGCGCGCGATGGACCTGATCCACCCCCAGGGTGTGGATGTCAACTTCGCGACCCTCGAACGCGCCACAAATTTCATCAACGATCCAAAACGACGCCCGCGCATCGACCTCATTGGGGGCTTGCGGCTGCTGCGTGAAGGCGTACTTATCTATTTGCTTACGGATGAATCCGCGCTTTCGATTGAGCGGTGGCCCCAAATGCCGGATGACAGCAACACGATCCCGTTGAAACTTCCCGGTTCTGTGATTTTATCCGGCGGCTGGCAATTAAGCTGTGAACGCTGGAACATGGCGTCGCTTGCAATGGAACAAGCACGCTCGAATGACGATCCCTTTCAAGTGTGGCTGGACGCAAACGCGACCTCAGACGCACTCGAGCTTCGCGCGCGGCATGCCGGAGACAGATTCGAACCATTGGGCATGGGCGGACATGAGATGAAAATTTCAGACTTTTTCATCAATGCCAAACTTCCGCAGCGCGCGCGGGATCGCTGGCCCTTGTTATGTATGGGGGATAAAGTGGTGTGGGTGCCGGGGCATCGCCCGGCACATTCCTTCCGCCTAACGGACTCCACGCGGCAGGCGTTGTATTTTTCGATGTCTCGCGGTTAATAAGTGACTATCACTTCAGTTGTTATTCCTTGCTTCCACCCAATTTCTTCAACTTAATGTACAACTCCCGCCATTGGATCTTTGAAACACCAAGTTTTTGGCGGATCTTGTCCGGTTCTTCGCCGTTGCGGTAATCGTTCAGGACGCATGTCCAGCGGCACATATCGAATGAAAGATGCTTGGTCAGACCGGCTTCGTTGCTGATGTCTTCGAGCAGGTACTCCA
>DNDO01000223.1:13589-14715 GCA_003484265.1 Anaerolineae bacterium | reverse complement strand
CTATCGAAATGGATTTGAACCGTCCGTTGAAAACCCATTAGACCCTACACAAAGAATATTTAATTATCCTGCATTTTGGCGGTTATTCTTTTACACGAACATTTCAATGGACGATACGATCTGGATCGTAGTTACTCTCCTCGTTCTATATTTTATATCTGTCGTATTGTTCCCGCAAAAAGTATCCATTATCGGCGCGATGTTAATGTTGTTGATCGTCTTCTCCCCGGCATCCATGTTGTTGTATGAGAGAGGTAATCTTGATCTATTCGTTTTCATTATCTGTGCGGTGATCATCCTTACTACAGGATATTCTGCCCGCCTGACAGCGGGACTGATCGTATTCGGGGGGATCGTGAAGATGTTTCCCTTGTTCGGGATCACTGTCCTGTTGAAGGAATCAAAACAAAGATTCTACAAACTCGCGATCGTAAGCGCATTGTTTATGCTCGTTTATGGGCTATTGACGTTTCAAAGCCAGAGCGCGGCATGGAATACGACCATGCGCGGAGACGGGTCATCCTATGGCTCGTTCGTGCTGATTACCCGACTTGGTGGTTATCTTCGAGATTTATTGCCAGCCTCATTTGGTCAGCTGCAGGTATTCTTTGAAGCGCTAGCGCTGGTTCTGATATTTATTGCCGGAGTTGTTGCAGTACGTGACTCAAATATATGGGAAGCATCGCATGACAGGAATTTGGCGGCATTCCGCATGGGCGCTTCTATATACGTGGGCACGTTTCTGCTCGGCAACAACTGGGACTACCGTCTGGCATTTCTTGTGTTTGTTATTCCGCAATTGACGGAATGGTTTCAACTGAAAAATAAAGGACAGCGAATGGTTGTCATCGGAGTTACTCTTGCGATCCTGGTCACTTGTTGGCACTTTCTTTTGAAGATAGACATTCCATTTATTCCTTTAAAAGACCCGATAAACAGGAATTTTGTTATCGATGAGATCGTAAATTGGTTGTTGGTGCCGGGGTTCACTTATTTGCTGGTCTCATCCTTTCCAGACTGGCTAAAACAGGATATGCAAAAAATATTTGGCTTCAGCAAGAGAAGATAATATGACTGTGAACATCCGCCCAGCGATCCCAAATGACGCGGAAGCATTATCCCAAAT
>DNDO01000223.1:2711-13308 GCA_003484265.1 Anaerolineae bacterium | reverse complement strand
CCACAATTCGATTTTTCTCCCGAATATATTGTGCAGAACGAGTGCTGGGTCGCCGACTTTAATAATAAACCAGTTGCTTTCTATACACTGCAAGAGAAAAACGACCATGCATGGATCGAAAATTTGTGGGTGCTTCCTGAACGTATCGGACAGGGTATCGGGAAACAACTATTCCTTCACGCCGTTTCCCATTCCCGATTAAAGGGACATCTGGTTCTTCGACTCGAAGCCGATCCAAACGCTGTAGGTTTTTATGAGAAAATGGGGATGTACAGGATCGGTGAACGAAGCTACCCATTTGAAGGTGAAACGAGAGCACTGCCGGTGATGGAGATCGAACTATGAAAAATCTTGGACCGAAAAGCCGCGAATGGCTTGCCAGTGTGGGTGTCCATTCCTGGGACGATGTCGCCCGCCTTGGCGTGGTTGAAACTTATAAAATGGTCAAGGAAGCTTATCCTGAAAAAGTAACCCTCAATATGCTCTATGGGCTTCAAGCGGGGTTGCTCGAAATCCCTTGGAATGAACTGCCACAGGACATCAAGGACGAATTGAAAAGACAAGTTGAGGAAATGTGACCACCTACTGCGATTATTGCAACTCTCATCCCGAGGACATCTTTAATAAAGAGTATCACGACACCCAATATGGATTTCCTCTCGTTGATGATAATCTTTTGTTCGAGCGCCTAATCCTAGAGATCAATCAGGCAGGCTTATCGTGGATACTGATCCTGAAGAGGGCTGAAAACTTTCGCGAAGCCTATCGAAAGTTTGACATCGCCAAGGTGGCGAAGTTCACCGAAAAGGATAGGGAGCGTCTGCTGGCAGATGCAGGCATCATCCGCAATAAGTTGAAGGTCAATGCCGCGATCGTGAATGCGCAAAGGATCATTGAACTCAAGAAGGAGTTTGGTTCTTTCAAAGGCTGGCTGGATGCGCATCACCCACTGACGAAGGACGAATGGACAAAGCTGTTTAAGACGACCTTTGTATTTACAGGCGGAGAGATCGTGAATGAGTTTCTCATGTCAACTGGATATTTGCCGGGAGCTCATGACAAGGGTTGCCCTGTTTATAAAAAGGTCGCATCGCTCCGCCCTGCGTGGATGCGCCGTAAATAGTTATAATTCCCCGTATGTCACAGATCATTCCAACCGCGGAACCCTTTTTCCTATTGGGTGACCGTTCAAAACCTGCCTGCCTGCTCATCCACGGATTTACCGGCGCGCCAAAAGAAATGCGTTTGATGGGTGAATATCTTCATCAGAAGGGTTATACGTGCCTCGGTGTTCGGTTGGCGGGTCATGCTACCGACCCCGACGATATGATCCATTCGCGCCACCTGGATTGGATGGCATCCGTCGAAGACGGTTATCATCTCCTGCGCGGGATGACCGATAAAATATTTCTTGTCGGGTTGTCGATGGGCGGGGTGCTGTCACTATTGATGTCCACGAGATTGAGTGTAAGTGGAGTGGTTGCCATGTCCACACCTTACAAGTTGAAGGATGATCCGCGTTTGCCGTATTCCGGGTTGATCAGCAGATTTATGCCGTTTATGCCAAAGAGCAAAGATGCGCCAGGTACGGGCTGGTTTGATAAAGATGCCTGGAAAGATCATGTTTCATACCCCCAAAACCCCGTCCGTTCGGTTGGTGAGTTGAATAAGTTGTTGAAAGAGATGCGTGACGCATTGCCTAAAGCAGATGTGCCTGTTCTGCTGATTCATTCAAAGGACGATAAATATGTGCTGCCTGAGAACATGGACTTGATCTATAACGACTTGATAAATAAATCAGACAAGACGAAACTATATCTAACGGGATCAGGCCATGTCGTTACGCGTGATGCGGCTCGTCGTCAGGTGTTCGATGCAGCGGTGGAATTCATTCAAAGAATCACTAATACGATTAAGTAATAATCCAATACATCGAGGTTCCATTGAATCGAAATCTTATTTTTGTGGGAGCGGCGTTATTCCTGTGGGGTTTTGGTGAGGGGATGTTTTTTAACTTTCAGCCGATCTATCTCGAGCGGCTGGGAAGCAACCCTCAGCAGATCGGTTTGATATTGGGCGCGTTCGGCGCAGCGATGGCGATCTCGCACATCCCTGCGGGATATCTCGCCGACCGCTTCGGACGCAGACCGTTGTTGTTTGGGGCATGGGGTCTCGGTATCCTTTCGACATTCGTCATGGGGTTTGCTCGCGAACTGCCGTTGTTCGTTACCGGCATGTTGGGATATGGATTGACGATCTTTGTTTCGTCTCCATTAAGCAGTTATGTGACATCGGCGCGCGGCAACTGGTCTGTTGCGCGCGCGCTTACGTTGGTCACTGCCACTTTCAATTATGGGATGGTGTTGGGTCCCATCACGGGCGGGTGGCTCGGCGAGCTGTTCGGTTTGCGAATAGTGTACTTTGTTGCATCGGGTGTATTTGTTCTCTCCACAGTCTTCATACTTTTCATCAAACCCCAGCCCGTAGATACGCATGACCCCAATAACCCGCCCGTCAGTATTTTCAAGAACCGCATCTTCATTCTATTTTTGGGTATCGTCACATTTGGCATATTTGCAATGTATCTTGCCCAACCCCTGACACCGAATTTTCTGGAGGGCGTGCGCGGTCTGTCGCTGAAACAAACGGGATTCATTTTTACCATCGGTGCTCTCGGCAACGCATGGATCAGCGTCCAGTTGGGCAAGTCAAACCCGAGGTTCGGGTTGTTGATCGCGCATCTTTTGGTCGCATGTTTTGTGTTGTTGATCTGGAACGGCATGTCACTGCCATATTACGCGGTAGGATTTTTCCTGCTGGGCGGGTATCGCGCCTTCCGTCCTCTGACAATGGCTCGGGCGCGTTTGCTCGTGCACGACTCGCAAATGGGATTGATGTATGGCACAATGGAGACGCTTGGCGCGGTGATTTTTATCATCGCACCTCCAATTGCAGGATACCTGTTCGAAATCGACCCCGCCATCGTATACCCGCTCTCTCTCGGATTGATACTTGTTTCGGTTATCCTGATTTTTTTCTTTACCCCAAAGGATTCTCATGCTTGAGATCGTTTCGTTCACATTAGGACCCGCGCAGACGAACGCCTACCTCGTCGCGGATTCAGATACCAAAGAAGCCGTGGTCATCGATCCCGCATGGGACGGGCATATCATCCTCGCCGAAGCGCAAAAACGCGGATGGCGTATCGGTCATCTTTGGTACACGCACGCGCACTTCGATCATATCGGCGGCGCGGGCGCGATTGCAGACGCGTTGAATCCATTGCCATTAGTGGCGTTGCACCCGAACGACCATGTCCTATGGCGTGCAGGCGGCGGAGGCGCGATCTTTGGCTTTGACATTGACCCCGGCCCCGAACCGACAATCGACTTTGTCCACGGACAGGTTTTGAAATTGGGAAATTATGAGTTTGAAGTGAGATTTACGCCGGGGCATACGATTGGGCATTGTATTCTGTACGCTGCTTCTGAGAATATCTGCTTCTGCGGTGACTTGATCTTCAACGGCTCGGTCGGCCGCACCGATCTGCCCGGTGGCGATTGGGACCAACTTGTGAAGAGTATCAAGGAACAGGTATTCATCATGCCCGATGATACGCGCCTGCTTTCCGGTCATGGACCGGAGACTTCGGTGGGGAATGAGAAAATTAGCAATCCGTTCGTGGGTGGGATGTAGGTAACCCTGTCATTTCGAGTAGCAACGCTGGTTGAGTAGGACGAAGTCCGTATCGAAACCAAGTGCTACGAGAAATCTTCCCCAACACAGTACAAGGATTTCTCCCCTGCGGGCACGATGTCGCTATCGCTCGAAATGACAATTCCCGAAGAGACGATTTTAAAACCCGTAAATTGATACGTGCATTTTACTGTGTATGTCAAATGGGCTTCGCTGCCAATTTGCAAACCTTTGTATCAGGCGCAGTCCCGCAAAGCGAGCCATCAGGTCCATTTCACCGGGGGTAATCAAGCGACAAACGATCGGCGACATGCTGATTCCTTGTGATGTGAATCGGATATGGTTTTCTTCAAGTAACTGCGTTACCGGGTCATAACGGGCAACATCAAGACCAACGGTCTCCTTGCCCACATACTCGGCGCGGATATAATCGGGCCTGTCTGGAGAGATCCAGGCATGTGGCAGGGCAGTTTCAACCACGAAAACGCCGTCTTTCGTAAGGTGGCGCGCGGCGTTTTCGAAACAACGGATCTGGTCGTCTACTGTCAGGAGATTAAATATCGTGTTGTAAACCAGATAGACGAGCGGGTATTGGCGGTCGGTCCTTGCGCTGCTCATATCCCCGATGACCACATTGATAAATTGCCCTTCTGGTTTGGCACGAAGGTGCTCGACCATATCAGGTGATAACTCAATGCCATCCACCTGGATGCCTTTAGCTGCCAGCGGAAGTGCGATCCGCCCTGTGCCGATCGCAAATTCAAGCGCGGAGCCATCTTTAGCATATTCTGCAAGAAACGCAGCTGCATCTTCTTCATCACCGCGCTCGTCATCGTCATAGTGCGCGGCTACATCTGGACCAAAACTTTTAGCGGGGTCAAAATCTTTCATTTATTTTCATTCTCTTAGTGTTTGTAATGATTGATGAAACGCATCTGCTCTCAGGAATCGACCAGAGATAACGGTCGGGATTAGAAGAGAAGCATTCCATTTAAGGGAGGGAGTAATCAAAAAGAACGAGCATATTACAAATCAATTGTCAGCTTTTCTTCCTGCAAGCATAATAAAGATTCATTAAGCGTGGCCGGCATTTGTCCAATACTTCTTCAACCCAGAAATTTAGTTACTACATCAAAATATTTTTCGGTTTCTTCTACCCAAGGTCGATGAGCGCTTCGCTCAAATATTATTAGTTGGGCGTGATTGGGAGGAAATGCTTCCTGTATTTTGTAAGCAATAGCAGGAGGTGTGACACGATCATAACGCCCTGTCACGATAAGTGTAGGAACGTTGCACTTTGCTAACTTAGGGGATGGATCATACCCTTGTAATGTGCCGGTTACAGTCCATTCAGGGTCTTCGCCAATGAATCCGAGGTACACATCATAATTCGGATCATCCCGCGGATCATCTGTCTGATAAAGGCTGGGATGGTGCCAAGGGTCAACCCAATTAAGATCCGCCAGTAAGCCCTCATAAAGGGCTTGATATTGACTAACACCTGAAAGCACTCCTTGACTGCGCAACTCCAACATCTGAGACCAAACCTCTGGAAATAAGGTGCGGATTTCATGATTGACATTATCGATGTTTCCCTCCTGCCAGGTCGCTGCATTCAAATGGCCATTGCTGATCACCAGACTATGAACATGGGATGAGTGTTGAGTTGTATACTCAAGAGCAGGAAGAGAGCCGAAAGATAAACCGATGAGTTTGATTTTCTCAAAACCTAATGCTGATCGTAGAGCTTCGATATCAAATGCATACCGTTGTACTGTATAGTCTCTTTGCGATACCAACCTGTCGGAAGCACCTGTGCCCAGATTATCGAAATAGACAACTGTGTGGCTTTTAGCCAAAGTTGAAAACCAGGGATGATAATGTGAGTGGCTCGCGCCTGGCCCACCTGGAACGAGAAAAACTGGTGGGCCAGAACCTTCCAGTTCGTAATAAATTCTTCCGGCATCCGTTGTTATGTGGTCGCCTTGACCATGAATTGTTAACCGCTCTTTTTTAAGGTGTTCCATTCTATGCCTCCTCACAATTTAACTTGCAATGCTAAATTCATCACGATGGTTGCTCTTGTGTTAGGTTGTTCAACCAAGTGTTGCTCTGCCATAAATTGAATAAAACAGTAAGAGGCCATCTGGCTAGGGGGGCTCTTACTGTTTTATTTGTTGTTTCAATTACTTCGCAAACTCTGTCGATCTTGTCTCGCGGATGACTGTCACCTTAATCTGACCAGGGTACTGCATGGTCTCTTCGATCTTCTTTGCGATGTCGCGTGCCAGTCTCGCAGAAGTGAGGTCGTCGATCTTCTCGGGCTTGACGATCACGCGCACCTCGCGTCCTGCCTGGATGGCGAATGCCTGTTCCACACCGTCGAAGGATGTGGAGAGGTCCTCGAGATTGCGGATGCGTTTGATATATGCCTCGAGGTCTTCACGGCGAGCGCCGGGGCGTGCGCCGGAAATGGCATCTGCCGCCTCGGTAATGACAGCTTCGACAGTTTCCTGTTCCACTTCGTGGTGGTGGGATGCTATGGCGTTCACCACTTTTGCGTTTACGCCATAGCGTTTACAGAACTCCGCGCCCAGCATGGCGTGTGTGCCTTCCTGATTGTGGTCCATCGCTTTGCCTACATCGTGGAGAAACCCGCCCATTTTGGAAAGCTCGATGTTCGCGCCGATCTCAGCGGCAAGAATACCAGCCAGTTTCGATGCTTCGACGGCATGAGCCAGCTGGTTCTGTCCGTAGGATGTGCGGAATTTGAGACGCCCCATCATGCGCAGGATCTCAGGATGTATCCCCGATATGTTGGCATCATAAGCGGCTTGTTCGCCCGCTTCATTGATGATTTTCTCGACAGCTTTTGTTTCGTCCTGAACGACCTTCTCAATGTGAGCAGGATGGATGCGTCCATCAAGGATCAGTTTCTCAAGAGCACGCCGACCGATCTCGCGGCGGACTGAGTCGAAACAGGAGACGGTGACAGAGTCTGGGGTGTCGTCCACGATCACATCCACGCCCGCAGCCTGCTCAAAGGCTTTGATGTTGCGTCCGTTGCGCCCTACAATGCGCCCCTTCATTTCCTCGCTGGGCAGGGCAACGACGGCGCGGGTCACTTCTGCTACATGCTCTGATGCCACACGCTGGATGGCGTCCGCGATCAATTTACGAGCACGTTTCTCCCCTTCTTCACGCGCCTCCGCCTCGATCTGACGCATGATGCGCGCCATGTCGCCGCGCGCTTCTTTTTCAACGGCAGCGAAAAGTTCCTTCTTCGCATCTTCTTGAGTTAGTTGTGAGATCTCTTCGAGTTTCTTGACCTCATCTTCGTATAACTTATCGATTTCGTTGCCGCGCTTGTCTACCTGCGACTGGCGTTTATTCAATGTCTGTTCACGTTGTTCAAGACGGTCCACCCGGCTATCAAGTTCGGAACGGCGTTTGTCAAGTCGGTCCGATTCCTTGTTGAGTTCGGCCCGGCGTTCTTTTACATCCGTCTCAGCAGACTGGGTGATCTTTGCCGCAGCCTCGCGTGCCTGACTTTCTATCAGGCGCGCCTGCTCACTCGCGCCTTTCAGTATTGCATCGGCTTTGGTTTGTTGTCCCTTAGCCTTTTGTTCCATTCGGAAGCGGTGGAAAAAGTAACCAGCCACCAGCCCGACGATCAGGACAATTACGTCAATAAGTATCACGATTGGATTCATGTTGTGTCCTCTTCTTCAAAATGTTGTTCTTCTGCGCGCGTGTCTTTCCATATCCTTGAGATCACGGGGGCGATCACTGAATAGGAAAAGCCGCGGCGCGCAAGGAAACCGGAAAGTTTTTTACGAAATTCGTCCCATTCCAATTCGGCAAATCTAGGCGCACGCTTTTGCGCGGCTTCGTACGCCAAAGCTTCATCGTCCACGTCTTCCAAAGCTGGTTGCATGGATTCGTCGTCGAGACCTTTTTGACGGAGTTCCATGGCCAACATACGGCGGCTGCGGGGGCGAAAGGTGCTCCTGTTCTCGACCCAGGCGGTTGCAAACTCTTCATCGTTGACTAGCCCTTCGTTGCGCAAACGTTCGAGTGTCTCGTCGATCACTGCATCGGGAATCTCGTGCTTATGGAGATTCTTGCGGATCTCGGATTCGGAGCGGGCGCGGTAACTCAAAAACAATAAAGCCTGTTGGAGCGCCCATTCTTTCGAATCTTCAGCCTGCAATTGTCCAATCTTCTTTTCATCCAGTTCCTGGCCGACCTTCAGCCATGCGGCAGTGATGCGTGCCAGTCCAAAGGCAAACTCCCCGTCAAGATGAACGTTCACCCTGTTGGGGTTCTTCTTTTGGACGACTATGGCAGTGATCTTTCTCATTAAAAACATACAGCCGAAGGACCGTTAGACGGTCTCGGCTGTAGAATTTCCCGTTATAGCGGGAAAAAGTCTGGGTAGGCTGAGCAGACCCTAAGTCCCGCAACTGCAAGCTTGCGGAAGGGTGGGTCAAATCCGGGTGACTAGATTACGTCACTGACGGAGAACAAGTTAAGGGCGGCGAAGTCCGATTGTTATTCATTAATTTCCTGCTTGACTTCACAAAATAACTCCCAAAACGGGGGAGGTTCGTGCTCTAATATCCAGAGTAATTACAGCGAGACCGCAAATGCGGCGGAAGTTGGAAAGTTCTGATCCTTTCGGATTTTCTACCGCTTCGTGCGGTATTTCGTAATTATACATGGATTTTTAAGAATTGTCGTAGCATTTTAGATAATGAGGGTTATATACATAAAATGGTGACAATCGGAACTGTTGGCATGGCATAATGAATGCCATAATGCACAGGCAGGTAATGACTGCAGATCATAGAGGAGAGAGTAGGAATGGCTAAATTTACGCGTGAAGACGCACTTGAGTACCATCGTTTGAAGGGAAAACCGGGCAAAGTGGCAATTGTGCCGACCAAGCCAATGGATACACAACGCGACCTAAGTCTGGCATATTCACCGGGCGTTGCAGAGCCGGTCTTGGAGATCGAAAAGGATAAAAACAATGCCTATGAATACACATCCAAAGGGAATTTGGTGGCTGTGGTCTCCAACGGCACGGCAATTTTAGGGTTGGGAGATCGCGGGGCGCTTGCGAGTAAACCGGTTATGGAGGGGAAGGGTGTGCTGTTCAAGAAATTCGCGGATATAGATGTTTTCGATATCGAGTTGGATTTGCACGACCCGGATGAGATCATCAAGGTAATAGCGGCGATCTCACCGACCTTTGGCGGAATTAATCTTGAAGATATCAAAGCCCCCGAATGTTTTTACATCGAAGAAGAACTTAAGAAGATGCTGGATATTCCTGTATTTCACGACGACCAGCATGGTACGGCGATCATCTCTTCGGCTGGGCTGGCTAATGCGTTGGAGATTGTTGGAAAGAGACACGAAGAAATCCGTATCGTGATCTCAGGCGCGGGGGCTTCCGCCATTTCCTGCGCGGAACTGGCGATCAAATGGGGCGTGAAGCGCGAAAACATCATGCTATGCGATAGCAAGGGCGTCGTGTATAAAGGACGCAAGGAAGGTATAAACAAATATAAAGAGAGATTCCTGGTAGAGACTGATGCTCGAACCTTGTCTGATGCCTTGCACGGCGCGGATGTGTTCTATGGTCTGTCAGTTGCGAATGTGATGACGCCCGATATGGTCAAGTCGATGGCGGAGGATCCGATCATCTTCGCCATGGCAAACCCTGACCCTGAGATCAGACCGGAACTTGCCAAGGAAGCACGCAAGGATGTGATTATCGCGACCGGTCGTTCAGACTACGCCAACCAGGTAAACAACGTGCTGGGTTTCCCGTTCATCTTCCGCGGGGCGTTGGACGTGCGGGCGAAAAGCATCAACGAGGAGATGAAGTTCGCGGCTTCCAAGGCGCTTGCCGCGCTGGCAAAAGAGGATGTGCCGGATTCAGTCATCCGAGCGTATGGAGGCGAGAGCATCAAGTTCGGGCGTGAATACATAATTCCGACGCCACTCGACCCACGCGTCCTCTTGTGGGAGGCGCCCGCAGTAGCTGAGATGGCGATGAAGACAGGCGTTGCCCGCAAGAATATTGACATCGATGAATATCGTCACCAACTCGCGCTCCGTCAGGGCAGGGGAGAGCAAATACGTTACTTCTTCCTGAACAAGGCGCGTTCCTCAGGCGGAACAAAACGGATCGTCTTTGCCGAGGGACATTCTCAGAAGATCGTTCGTGCAGCCTATCAGATCAGGGAGGAGGGGATCGCTACACCGATCCTGCTTGGGCTTGCGGAGGTGATCCAAGGTCATATTGATGCACTGGGGCTTGATTTCAAACCGGAAACCATTCATCCGCGCGAGCATAGTGAATTTGAAAAATATGCGAATGCTTACTATGAACTTCGCAACCGCAAGGGCGTCACGATCAGCGATGCCCTCAAGATCATGCGTGAACCGAATGTATTCGGTCCGATGATGGTCAAGCTGGGGGATGCCGACGCGTTCATCTCCGGGTTGACGCACGATTATCCGGAAGTTATCCGCCCATCACTGCATATCCACCACACGGCGAAAGGCACGGCGCGCGCTGCGGGTATCTACATCATCATCGTGGATGACCGCGTTTACCTATTTACAGACGCTACGGTTAATATTGACCCGAGCGCGGAAGACCTGTCAGAGATCGCCAGTCTCGCGGCGGATTATGCAAAGCAATTGGAAATCGAACCGCGCGTTGCGTTCTTATCATTTTCGAACTTCGGCTCGACCCCACATCCTCTATCGGACAAGGTGCGACGTGCGGTTGAACTGACAAAGTCCCGTCGCCCGGACCTTATCGTGGACGGCGAGATGCAGGCGGATACAGCGGTTGTAACGGAACTTGCGGAGAACCGGT
>DNDO01000223.1:0-2514 GCA_003484265.1 Anaerolineae bacterium | reverse complement strand
GAACTTGCGGAGAACCGGTATCCGTTCAGCGAAGTTAAAGATGCGAACGTGCTGGTCTTTCCGTCACTTGAGTCCGCGAACATTGCCTATAAGTTGCTGGCTCGTCTGGGAAATGCCAAAGCGATCGGTCCCATTTTGCTCGGCATGGGAGCGCCGATCCATGTGCTTCAAACAGGAGATGATGTCAACGACATCGTGCAGATTGCTTCTGTCGCAGTGATGGACGCAATGGGGCGTGAGGGCAGGTAAAGAATAGATCCCTGGGTTATTACAGCCCAGGGACTTTTGTCTTATTTGATTCGATTGTCTTCAGTCGCCTTACCCCCAGCCATACGCCTATCGCCAGTAACACCATGCCCAGTGTAAGACCGCTGATGTTGCTCAGTACATTGCTGACCGTTTCCCATTGCGCGCCAAAGAGGTAGCCCAAACCTCCATAGCCGAATATCCAGATGAATTCTCCAAGGAGATCGTAGAGAAAGAATCTTCTAAAGGAGAAGCCACTTGAACCTGCGATCAGGTTGACCGGCACCGCGATGCCGGTTATCAGGAAACGCGTCCACACGACTGCCATTCCGCCCCAACGGTTGAAGGTATCTTCGGCTTTAATCCAACGATCCGATTTTTCAAATCGATGCAGGATAGTATCGCGCGCATAAAACCCCATTCCATAACTCAGGCAGTCACCCAGGACAACGCAAGCCAGGGCGATAAGCCCGGTCGTATGCCAGGCAAGGAGTCCCTGTTTGGCGAATGCACCGACTGCGATCACGATCAACGTGCCGGGGAACGGAGCGCCCATAGCCCCGATGAACACGATGATCCCAAGGATGGGAGCGCCATAGTTGATAATCTGAGTCAGCAGAAAATCAGACATGCCATTTCCCGATTAGGGAGCCGCAGGCGTGCCTGGGACATCTCCTGCAGGGGCAAGTTGAGACGCCTTCACCGCGGCTTTTACCAGTTCGATCACAATGCCCGGCATCTCCGGGAAAAACTCCTCGTTCAACTGCAAGAGGCTTTTTTCTTCGTTCTCCATCGGGGAAATTCCCAGGGCATCGAACAATATTTTGGGATGCACCTGATAAGTCCTTGAAATATACGGAATGGTCATCCAGTCGCGGATCAGTTCCGCGTCGGTCTCAACGATTTGTTCGGTCAGTGCTTCTGCCAGCGGTGGCGGTTCGTGTCTCTGAAATTCACGCAGGGCAAAGACGGCGCGAAACCCAAAAAATCCAGCGATCAGTATGCCGAGAATAACCAACCCCAGGATTAATGCACGCTGAACCTTGGGCGGCATGTTATTCTTGCCACTCCAATTCAAATTCATCAATGGATACGGTGTCGCCGTCTTCCACGCCTGCCTTTTTCAACGCATCCGTAATGCCGAGTGTTCCCATTATTTTATGAAAACGCCGCAGTGATCCATAATGTTCCCAATATGTCATTTTGGCGGCGCGTTCGATGGCGGCGCCGCTGATGCGCCATTCATTCGCTCCCTCGCGCTTGATCTCGAATTCGCGCGGGTCTTCCTTCGGTTTATAGACCGGTATCGGTATTTCGAAATCTTCAATTGCCGGTGCTTCCATCAATACTTGATGCGCTTTTATCAGAAGGTCGCGTGTATTCGTGCGTGCCAGAGCGGATATAGTCATGAACTCCACTTTGCGTTTCTTGAACTCTTTTTGGATGCCTGCGAGTCTTTCCTGGACCTCGGGCTGATCCACTTTATTGAGCGCTACGATTTGCGGCTTTTTCGCGAGGTTCGGGTCGAAGAGCGACAATTCGGTGTTGATCTGGCTGAAGTCAGCAATCGGATCTTCAGACAACCCGTCCAGCAGGTGGATCAATACACGCGTGCGCTGTACGTGGCGTAAAAAATCGTGTCCGAGCCCTGCCCCCTGCGCTGCGCCTTCGATCAGACCGGGAATGTCTGCCAGCACAACAGAGACATCAAGGTCTATTTCCGCCACACCGAGATTCGGCTCCAGTGTTGTGAATGGATAGGGCGCGATCTTCGGCTGGGCGTTCGTCAACACCGAGAGCAATGTCGATTTGCCGGCGTTAGGGACGCCGATCAACCCAATGTCAGCGATCAGCTTCAATTCCAGTCTGAGGCGTCTCTCTTCGTAAGGTTCTCCTTTTTCAGCAGTGCGAGGCGCCTGGTTACGGGATGTCGCAAAGTGTTGATTCCCGCGCCCGCCGCGCCCGCCTTTGCAGATCATTATTCGCTGGCCGTGTTCGGTTAGGTCTCCGATCAACTCGTCCGTATCTGCGTCGAAGATGATCGTGCCGGGTGGGACATAGATCACGAGGTCTTTGCCATAGCGCCCCGACATTTGCGAGGGCCCGCCCTTGATCCCATCCTCCGCTTTAAATTTTTGATTCTGATGGAACGATGAAAGCGTATTGAGAGTCGGCTTGACCTCGAAGATCAGGTCGCCGCCTTTGCCGCCATCGCCGCCGTCGGGCCCGCCGCGTGGCACGAATTTCTCCGTCCATCATCCCGTTCCT
>DNDO01000004.1:20648-30485 GCA_003484265.1 Anaerolineae bacterium | reverse complement strand
TTAAATCATAATTATGATTTAATGGTGATTGATCTATTTTTTTCGAGAAAGTTGCGAACTTCAACCACCATTAAATCATAATCCTGTTTTCGAAAGACCACATCCGCTGAGACTGAAATCAGCTTCTCCCTTGCGATCAAAGCATTTACGACTTCCTCGCCAGCTTCGGAATAACACTCCTTGATGCCTGGCGGACCAAACGGATTCTGCTCGAACACACGCATCAATGCATCGACATTAGCCTGCTCCACCTCATTGAAGATCACCTCATACCTGGCTTTTGCGATGGCGGCAGATCGTTCTTCAACAACCTGCTCGTTCTTGAGTTTTGTCATGATTGCATTAAACATCCGTGGTGATAACTTTAATCTGCTCTTGAGTTCCTCTCGAGGGATGCCGCGCCGCAGTGGAAACGCCTTGTGATAGGACTCGATTACGTTCATTATTGTAGTATTTAATACTCTCCAATGTGAAATTGCAATGGCAAACGCTTCGCTGGTGATCGTTGGCGAGCCATTTTCTAGAATGACCAGTCTGCCATTGGATAATAATTCCTCTAGGGCAGATTCTGCGACCGCTTTTTCGAGACGGGAGTGATTGACAATATCCTTTACGGATGCAATATTCTTGGTGAGAGCAGCTTCGAAGAGAATGTCTGCTGGTGATCCTTGCAATAATGCCTCGAGGGATTTTATGATTTTTTCGTCGAAACGTTTGTGTCGTCCTTTCGGGTTGTTGTCAACAATAACTCCGCCGCCTAACGTTTCGCCGGGCGACGGTCTGCGGATAATATACCGGTCCCCACGAACGGCTACAATGGGATCCCGCAGTTCGAGTTGCACCCAGCCATCTTCACCAGCTCCAATTTCCTCCCTACCCAATATGCGTACGATTCCAATTGTTTCAGACGCCCCGACAAAGAATTTGATCTCATGTCCATGTTTAATGGATGTCGATATATCGTTCAATACCCGTAAACGCGCGTCCAGCCTGCGTGTGATTTGGTATTGATTCGGATGCGACACAATATTTCCACGTTGAATTTGTTCTGTGCTCACTCCCGATATGTTTACAGCCGTGCGTGAACCTGGGACAGCTTTATCTTCCTTCTTCTTGTGAGTCTGTAATCCGCGTATTCTGCCTGTAATGCCTGACGGCAATAACTCCACTTCATCGCCGATTGAAAAATGGCCATCACTCAATGTGCCCGTTACGACAGTGCCAAATCCGCTCATTGTGAAAACACGGTCGACTGGCAGGCGCGGACGGCCAAGATCTATGCGGGGAGAACATTCCTCGAGAATGGATTGTAGACTTAAGATTAGGGAGTCGAGGCCTGTTTTGTTTTTGGCGGAGACGCGGACGATGGGGGAGTCATTTAGAATAGTCGAGGCGGTAGTGGCGCGAATTTCATTTTCGACGAGATCAAGCCACCCTTCGTCTGAAGCGAGATCGGTCTTTGACAAAATGATAAGCCCGACAGGAATCTGTAATAAATCTATAATGGCGAGGTGCTCCTTCGTCTGAGGCATAACACCTTCGTCTGCCGCAATGACAAGAAGCACGGCGTCTATCGCCCCTATGCCAGAAAGCATGTTCTCGATGAAGTCACGATGGCCCGGCACATCCACGATACCGACATCTTCACCGTTTGGGAGGGTCATCCACCCAAAGCCGAGGTCGATGGTCATCTCACGTGCCTGCTCCTCTTTTAGACGATCAGGATGTGTGCCGGTAAGCGCTGCGATAAGTGTGGATTTTCCGTGGTCGACATGGCCTGCTGTCCCGATAACGCGCATGAATTAAAAGTCTTTCTCCTTCCTCCTTCATTTTACGAAAGAAGAAAGAGGAAGGATATAGGGTTTGGGAAAAGTTTTATTTCTTCGTTTTCTTGGTTGATTTACCGTGACCCATGATGCGTTCATAAGCAGAAAGCCATTCATGAGCGACGTTCATTAGTTCCTGGAGTTGTTTTTCGGTAGCATCTGTGGTTTGATGCAATTGGTCTTGCATGGTCTGGTGGGATTCGCTGAATACGTTGAATCGCTCCTCCATTTTCTCCAACGATTTACGGAAATCTTTTATACCTTCATCCTGAGAAAGGGTATAACCTGTCCAGCGTTTTTGATCATCGGCTCTGAATGTCACCCATTCCTGCCGTAAACGGTCTTCAGCGAGTCTTTGCATTTCAGAGACCTCATTAATGCGCCTTTCCAGTTTGGTATTCAGCTCGTTGTAGGTTTCCTGTGCACGTTTGGCGGCGCGTAATGTTTCTTCAAGAGTTTGTGTTTGCGAATCGAGTTTCTCGACCTGTTTTTGGAATTCGGTGTAGCTATTAACCCATTCCTTGTAAGCACGGTCGCGGTCAACCTGTGCGACCGATTGCTTCTCGATGAATTCGTTCTGCGCGGCTTTGCGTTCGGTCTCTGAAACCATTAATTCTTTAAAGCGTTTTTCTAGATGTTTTATGCTATCGACGCCGGTTTCGGCTTTGGTGCCTGCATCATCGATACGCTTGCGCAAGGCAGTGATTTCTCCCTGCAGGTCGGAGAGGCGTTTCATATCCTGTTTGCGATTCTCTTCAAACACACGTTGGGTCCGCGTTGCCTCACCTGCGGCGCGGATTGCATCATCAATGGATGGCTTAATATCCTTTAGCTCCTGGTGAAGGCGGTTTTCTTCAGTCACACGGGCTTTCAAATCGTGTTTGATCGTTGCTATTTCTGACAGCGGTTTTTTGATCTGTTCAAATTCCTTGTTGAGCGACTCGAGGTCGTTTTGATGTTGTTTGATTAAGTCCTTTTCACGCTTGAGATATTTTTGTTCAATCTCATCAAGTGTCTGTTTCATCTCTTCGCGCTGTTTGGACAGCATGCCCTGGAATTGATCGATCCGGGCTGAGTTCGGGGCGAGACTGGAAATCTGTTTTTCTAGTGGTTTTATTTGTTTAGCAATCGTGTCTACGTTCCCGCCATATGCAGTTACGCGTTCTTCAAGCTCGATGATCGCGGCTTTATCCTTGCGGTGTTCCTCGTCCAGCCATTGCAGGCGTTTGACGATCTGTTCAAAATCCATGTATCCTCCGGCGCTTACTATTGTGTTACGAGTGGTAATTTATTATAACGCCTCACCGCCCGAGATGCTCGAACATACCGGGCAGGTCGGAGAGAAAGTATTGGACCGTTTGCGGGAACAACCCCAGGACGAATATCCCGATCACTCCCAACCCGAGCATGATTCCCTGTAACAAATTTTCACTTACGTCCCAGCTTGAGTACTCATCAGCCATGCTAAGGACAGCCAGAGTACGGAAAGAAGCAATGAACATGCCAACGATACCCACTCCCATCCATAATGCTGTGACAAGTGACACGCGCGCCAATGAGTCCCATAACGCGAGGCGCGAAGGAAATCCTGCGAGTAATGGGAATCCGCTTGTTGACAAAGAAGCGATGACAAGTCCGATACTCGCAAAGGGTGAAGTTCTTAACATTCCTCGAACTGAACTGAACCGCAAGGTTTCAGAGCGATCCTTGAGCAGGGTCAGCGAAAACGACCAGACAACTAGGGTCAGAGCCCGTGCAGGGAGGAGTAAAAATAAAATAGGGATGCCCAGTCTCAGGTCCAGGCTGAGCGCAAGCAGGGATAAGCCCGTCTCTGCGACTGAGCCGTATGCCATGATCCGGCCGATGTGTCGTTGGAACGCAGCCCACAATCCGCCAGTGACAATCATGATTATTCCAGCCAATTGCAGCGCCGTTGCCAATTGTGGTGACGTGCGAAGCCATGAGTAGCGGTCGATAAATCCCGCTCCGAAAATGACAGTGATGGTTGGAAGGAGCCACAACAGAAAGCCTACAATGAAAGGAGGGGCTTCCTCGAGCAGCATGGGTATCCAGTTATAGAGAGGAAAAATAGCGAATAGGAAAGCAAATCCCAATCCCAGTATCGACGCAGACTGCGCGGCTAGCGCAAGGTTGCCGGGACTGGATTCGACACCCGCCAAAAGCCAGCCGGATAACAACAGGAACGGCATGGCAAGGGTCTGATATATAAGAAAGCGGATAATACCCTTGCCCGGCGGTTTGTAGATACTTGTTAACATCGGGATCGCCAATAGAACTGCCACTTCAATGAACAACGCCGCGAAGAGGAATGGCTCGACTGCAATTGCGGCGACCATGAAAGCAGTAATAAGCAGTCCGATGGGTACAATTTTTTGTGAGGTTCTAGATGCCTCTGCGCCAAAGAACCAAAGCGCGGCTGATCCATAAATGAGAGCAAGAAGCGTGCCTTCTTCGGGTTGAATGAGGAGAGACCTTCCGAGGACATTCATCGACGACTCAATTTTGAATGAAAGTGTGTTAAGTCTGAATGCCTCTTCAATGGGAACGAACTGAGCGAATATTGCGAGAAGTATTGCAGTTCCTCCTCCGATAAGGCTTAGAGCGCGTTGATTGTTAATGAGCATCAACAGGACCGCAATAACGGCGGGGAGAATAATCCAGATCGTAGGCGCGTTCATGTCGACTCCGCTTCGCGCGCACTGGATGCAATCATAAGATAGGAGCCTGCCAGCGCCAGTCCCAAATTGACGACAGCGAGCAAGGCTGCAACCAGCACCGAACTCTCGACAGCGGTATAAAGGATCTCAAAGCCAGCGATGATCGTCATCAAGCCGATAGTTACTTGCAGAACACGATCCGTTACACCGAGATGTAATAATCCCATCCCGATCAGGAGCAGGCTACCGGCTGAAACAGCCAATCCGGCGTCTGCCATCATGGCATCCACAAGTGGTGCGCCGGATGTAACGATCAAAATCACAATGAAAGCGGCGATCAATCGGAAGAGGCGGCCCTGCGGGAGTGCGTCATTATCGTTTTGATCATCAACTAGATTGGATCGGGTCATTCCCAATATGGCAGCGCTCATCCAACCTGCGATAACTTTAACTGCCGCCATGCCAATAGGCCAGTGCTGTAATGCGAGAATGAACATCCCACCATACTGCACGGCGAGGAGAATGATCAGCCAGCGCCAATCTCGCACGAGCATTACACCGACGGATGTAAAAGCAAGAATTAGTACGATAAACCACAACAAAGAAAGAATCATTTGTCAGGGAGTCCCTTGAGTAAATATGGAAATGAAGAGGGCTAGAAAGACCAGCGTCCACATAATTCCGCTTTCACCCTCGAGAACGTTGGAAAATGAGTTGCTGATCTTCCCTATTTGGCGATAGAGTCCCCAGAATGTCTGGTATATAGTATCCAGCCAATTTGGGTCTGTGGGACGTACCCAATGAGCGCGGACTGGGTTGAGGATACGAAAACGCGGGGTGAGCCAGATAAGGCTAAAGGTCAGGAGCGAAGCGATTAGACTTGGAATCCAATTCCCGATCTTAAGCGCACCGCCCCAGCCGAAGAATCCTAACAATAATATAGTGAATAGAATGACGTAGATGCCGAGCGGATACACATTCCGTGCCCATATAGGCTGGTCATCAAAGTTGGTGCGCGCCGATACACGCTGGCTTTGACGGATGTACCCGGCGAGAAGAAAGGCTTGCGCGAGAATGAGCAAGGGTATGGCAAACCATATCCCCGTTCGTTCACTGACCCATCCGTTTGCGGTTAGGGATAATGGAAGGGCTGATACGCCCAACACACCAATAAAGAGGGTTCTTTCCAGCCATCTGCTCTGAGCTGATGCAAGGAAGAGAGCGCCGCCAGAGAGGATGAGAGCGCAACTCCACGCGGTTGCACCAATGGGATTACCGCGTAATGCCGCTGCGACTGCGAGTGAACCCAAACCGATCAACCAGAAGGGACGACCTGTCAATTCGTCCGGCGAACGGAGCCACATCCATCCTCCATAGAGCGCGGCGATGGAAGCGAACATCATTAAGTAAGGTGTGATGGGTGACTCTACACTGCTTAATGGAACACGGGCAAGAAGGATTAAACTGGACCCGGCGGAGACCATTCTTAAGTTTGTGCCAAATCCTCTCCGAAACGCTGAATCCCCGGCATACGGAAGATGGAGGGGTAACACTCCCAGGCGCAGTCCCGATGCCAGCACAAGCAACAAGCCGGAACTGGGCGGTGCGGAAAGAAAATTAAGGACCGAGTCATTCGAGGCGCTGACCATGCTTGCCCATAACAGAACCAGTGTCCCTGTTACGCGCGAAGCGAACGAAACAACCACCCGCTCGTTCAACTTGGGCTCCTCCACAAAATACAATTGCGAGATCAATTCCGAAAGGTCGATTGCCGCCCATAATAGAACGAGCGTCAGCGGGTTTTCGGCGGTCACAGCCAGAATGCCGAACGCGGTTAACAGGAAGATACCGATCCAACTTACTGGGCTGGGAAAGTTATCCCGTGCAACGGCAGTAATGATTACCCCCAGGCAGATCGTCCCGAGACTCATTGCAAATGTCCATGAAATCCCATCCGCAATAAACAAAGGTGTCTGTCGGAAAATACTTACTGGCTGCCAAATTGGAAGTTGAGCCGTTATCGGCATGGCAGTTTGCCAAAAAAGAAGGCTGATCCACGCGGTAAATGCGCCGCCGGTTGCGAGCAGCCATGTATAACGAAAATCTGGCGAGACAAATCGGAGGATCAACAATCCAATCGCAGAAAGCAGCAGGATGCCGACAGTGATAAATATGAACATGCAAACGCAATTTTATCAGGTTTGCTCCGTCCGCTACATTACTGTACAATTCACTATATGCGTTGGATATTCGTCACCATTATGTGCGCCTCACTTTTGAATTCAGGATGCGGCGCAAATCCTGATAATGTTTCTGCAATCGGGAATCCATCTCCAACACCATTTCAACCTGGACAGGAAAACGCCTCAGACTCTCTTTATGCTGAGTCTGCGCCAACCCCTTTATCCTTGCCGACAGTGACTCTGCCAAATCCCGCCTCAACTGAATCTCCATTTCCACCGGAGCAGCAGCCAACGGAAGTCAATGCTCCTGCAATTGTTGTGCCGGTCGTAATTAACCCACTGACAGGTTTACCCGCCCCTGATCCCAATCTGCTAAACCGACATCCGATGGCAATCAAGGTTACAAACTATCCGCGTTATACAAGACCGAATTCCGGCTTGAGTCTGGCCGACCAGGTTTTTGAATATTACATCGAAGGCGGTTTGACGAGATTTACGGCGGTGTTTTACAGCAACGACTCCGAGTGGGTGGGTCCTGTCCGTTCGGGAAGGTTCTTCGATGAGCATATAGCGCGCATGTATCAGGCATTCCTTGTCTTCAAATTTGCCGATAAACGAGTATTGGATTATTTCAAAACGACCGATATTGCCGAATACCTGGTTGTCCCAACCATCGGTTCATGCCCTCCCTATCAATTGATGCAGACGCGAAACATCGAGGCTTATAACAACAATTACTTCAACACAGTGTTATGGAATGACTGCATTACAAAGAATGATCTGCCGTCCGATAAACCCAACCTGCGGAGCGGATTCTATAGCAACGACATCCCGTCTTTACCAGGCGTGGAAGCCAGGAAAATATTCACTTATTTCTCTGAATATTCCTACAATTACTGGGATTACATACCAGAGACCGGTCAATATCAACGCTATCAGGAAGTGGACGATATTCGCGCAGGCAAGGAAGAGTCGTACGCGCTAACAATAGATAACGTCAACGGACTTGCGGTGAAGGCTTCGAATGTCGTGGTGGTATTTGTCTACCATGAATTTGCCAACCCGTTCCAGGAAGACGATGAGGTCTACCATATAGACTTGACCGGTTCAGGGGAGGCGTATGTCTTTCGCGATGGCTTAGGTTTCACGGCGAAATGGATCCGTATGAATCTGGATCAACCACTCGTATTGACAACAGAGTATGGCGCTCCGATCAACCTCCGACCCGGCGTAACTTTTTATGAAGTGATCGGCACGAACTCTTATGCGTCACAAGGTGACGGGGAGTGGTTCTTCCACCACGAGACTCCTTAAGATGGGATAAAATATCATTATGACTCTCGATCCTACCTTTGTTAGCAATCTTCTTCTTGTATTAACTGGTTTTGGCGGCGCATTTCTCGCAGCCTTATGGATTTCGCTCGTCGTATGGACGTATCGCGACATCCGTACTCGGGCGCGTGACCCCTTGGTGCAAACCCTTGCTACTTTGTTGGTAGCCGTGCTTAACCTGCCTGGCGTTCTGGTTTACCTCATTCTACGTCCACCACGAACCCTGGAAGAAGATTACCAAAAGACTCTTGAAGAAGAAGCGTTGCTTCAAGCGCTAGAAGATCTTCCCCTTTGCCCGGGCTGTGAACGCCGTGTAAAAGATGACTGGCAGGTTTGTCCAAATTGCCATACCAAGCTCAAGAAGAATTGCGAGAACTGTAATAGTTTGATGGAATTGCCGTGGAACATCTGCCCATATTGTGGCACGCCTGCTGCCGGAATGCGCCGCGACTCAGCCGTCAGTGTGGACGAAGCATTAAAAGGTTTGAAGATGGATGAAGACGAGGGAGAGCTCAAGGAATGATGAGTAATATCAAAAAACTGAAAAAACTTTCTGAAAAGCCATGGTTTTATCCAATGGCTTTATTTTTGATTGCGCTTGTAACCTATGGATATACGTTGAGCTCCTTGGGCTATTACTGGTCTGACTGGGAAGTTGTGATGTATACGAAACTTTCTCCAGCTTTTCAATTTGGTTTCTATGCCGAAGATAGACCG
Source organism: Anaerolineae bacterium (assembly GCA_003484265.1). GTDB lineage: Bacteria > Chloroflexota > Anaerolineae > Anaerolineales > Villigracilaceae > Defluviilinea. Next base: position 21,749 of record DNDO01000004.1, on the reverse strand, counting down.
TTTCCTTGGACGTATGATTTGATCTATTTTCTTGTTGGTTCGCATCCGATAGGCTGGCAGTCTGCTACTCTTCTGATCCGCTGGGCTGGCACTTTGTTTTTTGTTTACGCTATGATCCAATTCTGGCCCGATTATAAAAAACATTTCTTCTGGCTTGGTGCGCTGTTATTGGTTTATCCGGGCTTTGTTCAACAAACACAATCTGCTGCATTCTCGCGTCATATCGCGTCGTTACTCCTTTTTTCCCTGTCCTTGTATCTAATGGTAATTGCGATCAAACGCCCAAAGCTGGCTCCTTTGTTTTTTCCATTATCCTGGGTTGCCACCTTTATGCACCTTTTTACAATCGAATATTTTTCTGGTTTTGAGTTCATACGACCTGTTTTGGTTTGGGTGCTTGTTGCAAATGGATATAAAATAAACTTGCAGGTATTGCGAAGAATTTTGATCGTTTCCCTGCCATATTTATTGGTTACCGCATTCTTTTTCTGGGTACGTTTTGTATACTTCCCTCAGGCTTTTCAGACGCTGGCCCGTTTCGATAATATCAGTTCGACCATGAGCGGGTTCAAGGAATCATTCGTAGGAACATTGTTGAACTTTTTCAATACAGTGGTGTTGGATCTTTTACATTCAACGGTGCAGGTTTGGATAAATTCAATAGTCGGATTGGATGGCTTTACCTTTCAACAACGGATCGCCTGGTTCGCGTTTGGATTGGGCGCTTTGTTCGCGGTTGTCTTTTCGTTTCTTTATAATACGAGCAATGAAGAAGATATCCCAAATCGCCCTTCTCCGGCTTCGATTATTTTTAATGGCTTAATATTGTTCGTTGCAAGTGCAATTCCCGTTTGGGCGATTGGCAAAGAGATCAGCACCGGTGGCTGGAACGAACGTTTCACCCTTGCCCCCATGTTTGGCGCCAGTTTGATGGTTGTCGGGCTCGTGCTCTTGTTTGTTCGACCCGCCGGACAAAAGTGGATTTATGGTTTCCTTCTTATATTTTCTGTGGCTACACAGGTATGGATCGTGAACGCGTATCGTCGCGATTGGACGACCCAGTCTGATTATTATTGGCAGCTTTTTTGGCGCGCACCGGGT
>DNDO01000004.1:12031-20315 GCA_003484265.1 Anaerolineae bacterium | reverse complement strand
TGGGCGGTCAATGTTTTGTATCATTTTCGTATCCAGGATGGTTCGATCCCCTATATGTTTATTAATCCTGAGAACGAACTTTATTTCCAGCCAGATACTGCATATAAGCATCGCGCCCGCAATTTGATATTTAATGGAAACACATCAGATGCAATTGCTGTGATGCGTCAGACAGACGAGTCTTGTTTACGCATTTTGGATGAAGTTTATTTGGAGGATCCGCTATTACACGAGGGGCATAACAGGTTGATCCCCATGTCTGACCTATCACGCATCATACTTGACCCCGTGCCTGCTCAGCCGGATATGGAAATTTTTGGCCCCGAGCCAGATCATACATGGTGTTATTTCTTCCAAAAAGCGGATCTGGCGCGCCAAACAAGTGACTGGGACAAGGTGCTTGCATTGTATAAGCAGGCTGAACAACTGGGCTATTCTCCTGGCTATGGCGCTGAATACATTCCGTTCATTGAAGCCTTCGCACAAAAAGGCGACTGGCAAAAGGCATATGACCTAACGATTACCGCAAAAGACCTGACGCCCCGCCATAAAAAATTGTTGTGTTCCAATTGGCATCTCTATGGCGAAATTCCCTCAGCAGACATTGCGTTCATTAATCTTATTGACAATGAACTTTCATGTTGATGATGAATACACCGAAAAATACTTACAAGTTGAATGAAAGGCATGTAACATGAAAATTGAATCCGTCACCTTCCACCATCTATCCATGCCGTTGATTGCTCCGTTCGAGACCTCGTTTGGGCGTGAAACTGACCGTCAGTGCATCATCATAACTATACAATCTGAAGGTTTGACAGGTTACGGTGAATGTGTCGCCTCACACGACCCTGGCTATAGTTACGAAACAACCGGAACCGCATGGCACATCCTCAAGGACTTCATCGCGCCGCTTATCCTTGAGCAGGATGTTTCAGATGCGCTCGATTTCCAGCGTCGTGTTGAAAAGATACGCGGACATCACCTCGCAAAAGCAGGTGTTGAGATGGCGATCTGGGACTTGCTCGGCAAGCGCAATGGAAAATCGTTGCGTGAGTTGTTCGGCGGTCAGCGTGAAAAAGTTGAAGTGGGCGTCTCAGTTGGGATTCAAGAATCAGCCGAAGCGATGTTGCGAACCGTTGGCTCTTTTATCGAGAAGGGATATCGCCGCGTGAAGATCAAGATCAAGCCCGGACGTGAAGTGGAAGAGACCACTGCCATCCGAAAAAAATATCCCGACTTGCGCTTGCAGGTTGATGCGAACTCAGCCTATACTTTGGAGACGGCGTCAGCGCTTAAACCCCTGGATGACTTGAACTTGCTATTAATCGAACAACCGTTGTTCGAAGATGATATTTGGGATCATCGCAAGTTGCAGGCGCAGTTCAAGACTCCGATCTGTTTGGACGAAAGTATAGTCTCGCCTCGCCATGCTCGTTATGCGTTGGAGATGGAAGCCTGCCGTAACATCAACATTAAGTCAGGGCGCGTGGGCGGGCTGAGTCAGGGGATTATGATCCATGATTACTGCCTCGAGCGAAATATCCCTGTCTGGTGCGGGGGCATGCTGGAAACAGGTGTGGGGCGCGCCTCAAACCTAGCGATAGCAACTCTTCCGGGTTTTGTTCTGCCGGGCGATATCTCAGCTTCAGAACGTTATTATCAACGCGACATCACCAATGAGAAGTTCGTTTTGAATGATGACAGCACGATCACAGTGCCTGAAAAACCCGGACTCGGAATAACAATTGACGAAGACGCACTCAAACATTTTACAATATCCGAACTTGCTATCAAAGCCTAATAGTATAATCAGGCGCTATGCCCAGTAGAAAATCAAATCGATTGTTCGCAATCATTATTGTATTTGCCTTGCTAATTGCTTCCTGCATATCGAATGCAGCGCCAACTCCGCCGATTTCCAATAACCCTCCAGAACCTTCAACATCAACCCCGCCAACCGAGAACGAACAGCCTACGCACGCATTTATGGGTGTGTTTTATTCAGATGCAGTTCCCCGCGCATTGCGAAGACAGGTTGAAAATTCGGATATTCCATTCAGCGCCAGCATGAATTTGGATGTCGCAAAGCCCGGAAATAATGGAGTTGAATTTCAGTGGATTTACGCTTTGGTCGCGCCGTTTCCAACAATTCAGGATGGGGTGACATCGGACGAACTCCGCTCGATTTGGACAGAGGGCGGGATTTCATTATTGATGGCAGAATCCACCATGAAGGCGTTTACTGTGAGTTGGGGCGAGCCCGTTGGTGGGTCCGTGCGAAGCGTGGCGGAAGATCAGTTACTTGAAAGAGCCTGGACAGAGTCAGCGTGGGCGATCATCCCATTTGAATCCATCGAGCCTAAATGGAAAGTGCTGACTGTAGATGGGCAATCCCCTATTCGTAAAAAATTTGATGTTACGAATTATCCGTTGATCGTCGATTTTTCGCTCGAACCAGCCGTGTTCGTGGATGCATCGTCGTGGGCGTTATCCAATTATGACTCAGGCAGATTGACAACTGTCATTATGACCGGAGTGACGGCGCTGGTACGAGCTACCGCATTGACAATGGAACTCAAGGGCTCGACCTACCCAGGGGAAAAAGTGCGCGATGTCTTCCGCGAAGCCGACATTATGCATGTGAGCAATGAGATACCGTTTTTTACCGGGTGTCCTTACCCCAAACCGGACCCCGGCGCGCTCGTATTTTGCAGTGACCCGAAGTATATGGACTTAATCACCGACATCGGTACGGATGTGATCGAGTTGACCGGCAATCACTTTGCGGATTATGGTCGGCAGGCGATGTATGAAACGCTCGATATATACCGCGCAAATAATATTCCCTATTTCGGCGGGGGGCGGGACTTGCAGGATTCTCTCAAGCCTGCGCTGTTCGAAGTTAGTGGAAACAAAGTCGCATTTATTGGGTGCAACCGCCCGGATGTGGGGCGCTTCCCGACAGCCACCGATTTCCAGCCCGGCGCTGCACCATGTGATTTTGCTTATCTCGAACAAAAGATCGCGGAGTTGAGATCGCTAGGGTATGTGGTCGTTTCAACTTTTCAGTGGAACGAGAGTTATGATTCAAGACCGAATCCGCAGCAGGTGAACGAATTTCGTTTGATGGCTGATTCGGGTGCATCCATCGTGAGCGGCAGTCAGGCGCATTATGCGCAGATGATGGAGTTTTATGAATCCGCGTTCATCCATTATGGACTCGGTAACCTGTTCTTCGATCAGATGGGCGACCAGGATTGGATGCCGCCCGGCATCCGCCGCGAATTTTTTGACCGCTATGCGATCTATGATGGAAAACTGGTTAGTGTTGAATTGATCACGGCATTGCTTGAGGATTACTCGCGTCCGCGGTTGATGAGCAATGAAGAGCGCGCAGGTTTTCTGCAGGAATATTTTTATTATAGTGGTTGGACGGACTTGACCCCGACACCCACGCCTATCGTTACTCCCACTATGACTCCGCTTTCAATTCCGTAAGTTTTGTTAAAAATCCCCTATTTGGCTATGAAATTAATACGCGAAGGATCCACTGTGTAGTATAAGATTCCTCCAATGATCAATATGAAAGCGGAGGAAAGATGGGCGACGAACGTAGATTCTTCGGAATGACAAGAATGCAAACGGGAATTATTGGCAGCCTGGCGGCGTTACTAATTCTTTTATCTTGCGTGGGCGGTTGGTTACTTTTTGGTAATGCAGGCATCGCCTTTTCTAGCCCAGCCACCCAAACACCCCAACCGACGGTTACTTCAGCGGTTGTAACCCTTCCAACTCTCACACCAACCATTACGCCGACTCCAATCCCTTATGAGCGGTTGATCCCTGCTGATTGGAAACAATACAAGACATCCCTTGTTGAAATTTGGATGCCGGGTAATTTCAAACTGGCGGACAACAAGACGAAGGATATTACGGCAAAGTTTGGTGTCCCTGACCTGTTATTGACAGAAGTGACCAGTAAATCGTCCGCTTATACCATGCTGGTGAGTGTCTCTTATGACCTTATGACTGGAGACTCGTTGGACGCCTTGTTGGATGAGAAATTCCCCGCCATCCCTTATCAGGCACGCATCACGGATAAACGAACAGTCTTTGTGAATACACATGAAACCCGCAGGATCGTGATCGAGTTCAAGGTGAATAATATCGATTACAACAATTTGATTTATATTTTTCAGGATGGGAGTACGATCTGGTATGTGTCGTATGTTGCGCAGATCGCTGAGTTCTTTGATAACCTGCCAGTATTTGAACAAAGCGTACAAACCTTTCGCCCCGCCAGTTATTAGGAAGATCAATCAAAATAGATATTCAAGTCTGAACAATCGAAACGGTTCCCGCAATTTGAACAGGTCACCTTGCAGTTGTTCTCGTGCATTTGGTGACCACACCGATCACAAATGTAGACATGTTTTCCTTCATCCCATGATACTTTCTTGAGTAATGTCATATCAAACTCGGCGATTCTTTCCTCGCCGAGTTTTTGAATCTCTTTCATGACCTTATCTACGTTCCTTCTTAACTCGCCAAGGTGGATTCCTTTGCACATCTGAGGGAGCCCATTGAGCCACTTGATGCTTCTGTCATATACTTTGACCGCGCCATTGTAATTTCGGCGCGTGATGTGCAAATAAACGACCGCAGTTTGAAGGATTCCCCGATACAGGTTTTTCGCGTCACCATTTTCTGCAATCCATGCGTCTTCCAATGCTTCGTGTGCCTCGAAATATTCCCCGGCATTAAATAAATCCAATCCCTTTTTCGCCCGCGGATGAATTGAGCCTGTGCAATCACTCATGGGCCAAAGTATATCATTGCGGAAATTACTCTTCGACCTCCTACTGTGGAGGGGTTCGGGCTGGAAGACCCGATGGTAAAATTCCATTCTCTCTTATGCGTTCCCTGTTTGAAAAGAAACCCTGGGTATTACTGCTTGCCATCCTCGCGTTGGGGGCTTTGACGGTACTCTCTGTCAGTTTGAGGAGTGTTTCATTCAACGATCCCCAGCCGATCGGACGTGAGGAAGCGGACCCGTTATCAGGTCCTCCCCGGGTATTGCTTGAACCGTTGACTGAAGAAGCGTTTCAGGCGCAGATCATTCTCTGGGTGGCATTGGCTATCCTGCTCGTTTTGATTGGCATCCTTTTGTCGCCCGAAGTGCGCAAAAGGTTGATCCGGATAATCATACGCACAGCTTTCACATTATGGGCGTTGTATTTTATTCTTAAGCGCTACCCCGACCTGCTCTCTTTTTTGAATTTTGGGTTCGACCGTAATTCCTCAGCACAACAAACTGAAGGTGAGCTGGCTGACCTTGCACCACCGGTTTTTATACCTCCGCAGGAAACTGCGTTTTTATCGTATCTGGTCAGCATGATAGTGGTACTGATTGCTTTGTTCATTATGTGGAGGCTGTACCGCGCGTGGAGGGAGTTGAATCCGGGCGGAACGAGATCGTTACATGAAATCGCCAGGGTTGCGAGGGCATCGCTTCGCGAACTTTCCGATGGGCGTGAATCGACAGATGTGATCCTGAATTGTTATTTCCGCATGAGCGACGTGGTAGCGGATAAAAGGAACATCCAGCGTGAAGCTGCGATGACGCCGGGTGAATTTGCACTTAGGCTGGAACGGTCTGGATTGCCCAGTGATGCGGTGCGAAGGTTGACTCGCCTATTCGAAGGCGTGCGCTATGGAAGCCAAAAGGCGGGACCGAAGGAAACCAACGAAGCGGTTGCGTGCCTGCGGACGATTCTGCAATATTGCGGGGAACCCGTATGAAGGTGCAGCGTATCCTTGCAATGGTCGGCATACTTGGCATAGCGGTATTGCTGGCATTCCCTTTACGCGACGCCGTATACCGAATGATCATTGTCCCACTTGCATATGTGTTCTGGGTATTGGAGCTCGTTTATCATTCGGTGCATCAGGCGCTTTGGTGGACGGTTGCATTGCTATTTGTATTGGTCGTCCTATCGCGGAGTCTGTTGCCCCAGTTCAAAGTCCGTGAAAGGATTCGGCTCAAAACAAAACCAGTTGTCGGGCAGGTGGAAAGCCTTGCGGATTGGATTGCGAAAACCGAACGGGGTACATATTTTAAATGGCTTATTGCAAACCGTCTGGGAAAGATCGCAAACCAAATCCTTGAGAATCGTTCGACTGGAAAACAACGCTCTTTCTTTGACCCGCTAACTGGTCCCGATTGGATGCCTGATTCTCGCGTTCAGTCTTATCTTGAATCCGGTCTTCACGGCTCGTTCGCCGATTATCCGCAAAAACAACGACCCTTTTCGCCGCCTTTCAAAACGCCTCTCGACCATGATTTGAAGGATGTTGTCCAATTTCTTGAAGTGCAAGTTGAAGATAAGTGATATATAGGCGACTCTTCAATCACAATATTAACGGGATACATTCGCTGGATGAGCCACCTCTACTAAACATAATTCGGAGATCAATATGACTGACATTACAAGCGTATCGAAAATTGGGAAGCAAGTCATCGCTGAAGTCGAGCGCGCTGTTGTCGGCAAGAGCGAACTGCTTCAAATGATGATGGCCACCGTTCTAGCGGGAGGTCATATCCTGTTGGAGGATTTCCCCGGGTTGGGCAAAACATTGATCGCAAGAAGCTTTGCGACGGCGCTTGGTTTGGACTTCAAACGAATTCAATTCACGCCAGACTTATTGCCTGGCGACATTACCGGCGGATATATCTTCAATCGCACAAAAAATAAATTTGAACTCCGCAAAGGTGCTGTGTTCGCCAACATTGTCCTTGCAGACGAGATCAATCGCGCCTCGCCGAAGACACAATCCGCATTACTGGAGGCAATGCAGGAGGGACAGGTTACCATCGAAGGCGAAACATTGACACTGCCTGAACCGTTCCTTGTGCTTGCCACGCAGAATCCTATTGAATATGAAGGCACATTCCCGTTACCCGAGGCACAGCTTGACCGCTTTATGTTGAAACTAAAAGTAGGCTACCCAAACCTGGAGGAGGAAAAGTTGATCTTACGCCGCCGACGTGAACGCAAACAGGATGAAATTGTATTGAGCCAGGTCACGAAGGCAAAGCAGATTCTCAGCCTGCGTAAAGCAGTTGAAACCGTCCATGTGGATGCTGACCTTGAGGGATATATTGCTTCGCTGGTCGGCGCCACGCGCACTGACCGCCGCGTTGCAGTCGGCGCAAGTCCGCGAGGTTCGCTGGCTTTCCTCAAGATGTCGCGCGCCAACGCCGCTCTCGATGGCCGCGATTACATAACGCCGGACGATATCAAGCGCTATGCCATGCCTGTGATGGGTCATCGGGTTATCCTGCAACCCGAATATTGGATGTCCAGTTCGGTGACTGACGATGTCGTTAATGATGCGCTTCAGAAGACGCCGGTGCCGGTAATAAAATGAACCCGCACTGAGCATTCTTCGGCGACGGGATCTGCAAATAACGCTCAGGACGAAAAATTATGTCTCGTTCACTTTTTCTCGGCATTCTCATATACACTTTATTGATCGCAGGCATGGCAACCGTGAGCGGTGAAATGATCGCGCTGGCGCTTCCGTTCGTGGTGTATTTGCTTGCGGGGTTATTATTCGCGCCCGATACGATAAAATTGGATGTTTCTCGTCACCTGAGCACTGAACGTGCCTCGCCTCATGACGATGTGGTCGTGACAGTGTCGATCGCTAATCAAGGTTCGCAATTGGATGAAATCCTGATCGACGACATTGTGCCTGCGGGATTAAATATCCGCCTCGGGCAAAGCAGACATTTGATCCGGCTTCCAAAAAATGGTATCTACACTTTTAGTTATACGGTGACAGGTCCCCGCGGGGGATATGGGTTCGATAAAGTCAAAGTGAAGGCAAATGAATCTTTGGCGGTGACCTTCCGCCAGATCCAGCTGGAAGCGAAGGGGCAGTTGTTCGTCTTTCCACCGGTCATCCGCCTGCGTCATGTCGCGATCCGCCCGCGCCGGACGAGAGTCTATGCCGGGTCCATTCCCGCACGTGCTGGCGGTTCAGGGACAGAATTTTTTGGCGTTAGAGGCTATCAACCCGGTGACTCGCCGCGCGCGATCAATTGGCGTGCCTCTGCGAAAAATCCGGATACTTTGTTTTCGAATGAATTCCAACAGGAGCGTGTGGCAGACGTGGGTATCGTTCTCGACGGACGCATCCGCACGAACTCATTTGCGAATGGGCATTCATTGTTCGAACATTCGGTGCAAGCCTCAGCGGCATTGGCGGATGCTTT
>DNDO01000004.1:11455-11757 GCA_003484265.1 Anaerolineae bacterium | reverse complement strand
AGCGGCATTGGCGGATGCTTTGTTAAGTCAGGGAAACCGCGTGGGCTTGTTGGTGTACGCTACGTTTCTGGGTTGGACGTTCCCCGGCTATGGCAAGGTTCAACGTGAACGGATTCTTCACTCATTGGCACATGCGAAACCAGGAAGCAGTGAGGTGTTCTCTGATTTTGAATATCTGCCGACTCGATTGTTCCCGCCGGAGTCGCAAATTGTGGTGGTCTCGCCACTGACGGATGACGATCTCACGCCGCTCGTGCAGTTGCGTGCGCAGGGATACCAGGTGCTGGTGGTCAGCCCTGACC
>DNDO01000004.1:6470-11222 GCA_003484265.1 Anaerolineae bacterium | reverse complement strand
AGCCCTGACCCGGTCAGGTTCGAGTTATCGTACCTGCCGAAAACCAGAAACGTCGAGCTTGCATCGCGCGTGATCCGCATGGAACGAAGATTATTAATCCAAAAGGTTCAGCGTGCAGGTATCCAGGTTTTGGAATGGGATGTGAATGATCCATTCGATCAGGTCGTGAAAAGGAAATTGAGTCATCCGCCCGCCTGGTTAAGGGTGGTGGGCAGGTAATGATTTAAAACACAAATGAAATTAGGGAAACAATCTTTTATGTTTGACGTGATTTTTTGTGGATAATGGTTTGGAGTATTAATGTCAATCGTTGCTTTTATTTTTAGCGTTTTATTGGGAACAAGTTCGCTCGCGTACGGATACATGCAGGCAGGGCTCTCCAATCCTGCGCGCTGGGTTATTTTGATAGGGATCGTATGGCTGTTGGCGCACTGGCGGAGACTATATTGGTTCTCCTCAGTCGCACTATTTCTAGCGATCATCGCCGCAGGATTTGGAGTTTGGAGCGAATTCCCAACAGTGTGGATGCTGCTCGGTGCGCTCGGCGGCTTGCTAGGCTGGGACCTGTCAGATTTTTCTCGACGTTTAAGTTATGCTGCCCCAACGGACGATATCCAGGGCATGGAGCGCCGTCATCTGGCACGGTTAGGTATCGTCACTGTGTTGGGAGGGTCCCTTGCGATTCTAAGTGTTGTCATCCAAGTAAAGCGCTTGGCATTTGAGGTGGCTGTAGGATTGATCCTGCTTGCCGCGTTGGGATTGACGAGGTTGGTGATTCGGTTGAGGAAGTACTAATCTTAGGATGTTCGGCTCGTCAGGTGATTTGGCGGTAAAGGGGCGGAGATTACCTTGTTAAAGTGTAGATACTATCAAAGCAAATAATGTTCGCCTGCAAAACGTTTGTGTTCAGATGATATACTCCAAACAATAATATAAAAAAATTTTACACGAGGAAATATCGTATGAACATCACACTCGCGCTCGGCGGCGGCGGTGTAAAAGGGAACGCACATATTGGCGTCATTCGTCGCCTCGAAATAGAAGGGTTCAAGATCAACTCTGTCGCTGGGACGAGTTTTGGCGGTATTGTTGCGGTTTTCCATGGGCTGGGTTATACACCCGATGAGATCGAGCAAATGTTTATAAAAGTTGATCAGTCCCAGTTATTCGGGCGCGGCGCAAACGAAGGACCATCGCTTCTCGGATTGGCCGGGGCAACCAGGTGGCTTGAAAGTGTTATTGGAGCCCGTACCTTCGCCGACCTGAACATACCGTGCGCCATTACCGCCGCAGATTTGAAAAGCGGAAGTGAAATAACCCTTTCCACAGGACCGCTTTTGGATGCGATCTTAGCGACCATTGCTCTCCCGGGAATTTTCCCTGCGCGGCATATCGGTGAAATGGAACTTATTGATGGCGGAACGCTAAACCCTGTCCCGGTTGCGCCTGCACGATTGCTTTCGCCCAAGCTGCCAGTCATTGCTGTTGTATTGAACCTTCCGATGGGCTTTCCCGCGGAAAGCTGGAACATCCCGCTTCCTGATTACATTCCGCACACAGTTATCGAACGACTCAGCAGGTTGCGGTACACGCGCGCTCTCGATGTGTTTCTCCGCTCGATAGATTTGATGACCCGCGCCGTGAATGATTATCGTCTTGAAGCGGATAACCCTGATGTGATCATCCGACCGGTTGTGGAAGACATTGATATCTTGGATCGGGTCGATGTACGTGAAGTCGTTCGAAGGGGCGAAGATGCAGTTGACTTTATGCTGCCGGAGTTGAAAAAATTATTTGCGTGGCAGAGCCGTCTGCGGCGCGCAGTTGGAGTATAAAAATGAGAGATTTACGCGAGTACGCCAAACAATCCAATGTCCGAATGGTGTTGGGTGCGTTCATATTACTGTTTGTTGTCGGGGTGGGGTTGATCTGGGTCTTTTATGGGGAAGCCGCAGCGGGGATGGGCTTGACCTGTCTCCTCGCCGCGCTTTTCCCAATCATCCTCATCCTGGGTGTCTTTGTTGCCATTGAATGGGTTCTCAAAAATGCCAGACCCAAGTAACACAGACCTTATTGAATTTAATGATTGGACTCTGCGGGTAAAAGCGTCTTCACACACGTCATCGCGACTATTATTCTTAATCCATGGATTGACCGGCGACGAAGATTCCATGTGGATATTTACGAGAGATTTGCCGTCGCAGTATTCGATGGTCGCTCCACGTGCGCCTCACAAAGCTGAACCGTTCGGGTATTCATGGCGCCCGATTCAACCCGGAACGTTCGGCATGCCCACCCTCGGGGAGCTTGTACCGGCGGCTTCGGCGTTGATCCGACTTATTGATGGGTATCAAGCCTCAGCTGGTATCGAAGCGGATGATTTCGATGTAATAGGGTTCAGCCAGGGCGCGGTCATGTCCAGTGTGTTGGCCTTTTTATATCCACAACGCATCCGTAAAATGGGCTTATTGGCGGGGTTTGTTCCATCAGGCATTGAAGAACATATTTTAAACCGCCCATTGGAAGGGAAATCTGTTTTTGTTGCGCATGGCACAAAAGATGACACAGTACCTGTCGAACGCGCGCGAGAATCGATGGAGATCCTTAAACGCGCAGGTGCAGCGATCACATATTGTGAAGACGATGTGGGGCATAAGGTCAGCTTGAATTGTGTGCGGGCATTGCGATCGTACCTCGAAGATTAGAGTTGACTTAACCGTAAGTTGACGAGGGTATGATTCGAGATTATCCTCTAGTCTGGTAAATGACCTAACAAGGAATTGAATGAATAATATTATTAATCGTCGAGATTTTCTAAAACTTTCCGGGGTGGGGCTTGCAGGCTTGGGCGCATTGGCACTCAATCCGCGCAGGGCTTTCGATTATTCGTATTTCTCCATCCCTAAAAAGTTACCCGTCTTCCCCGCCAGTGAAATCATCGGGCGCGTGGTTGACCCGGATATTGATATTCGAAGCCAGCCAACCAATGACCCCAACCTGAATACATCCATTGGCAAACTGGGCGCGGATACATTGGTGGAGTGGAATCGCGAAGTGCTTGGGAATGTGATCGGCGGATTGAACAATCAGCGTTATGTGGAGACTCCTCAGGGATATGTGTATGCGTCCGTTGTTCAGCCGACCCGAAATCTTCCCAACACACCCATTACAGAAATGCCTGCAGGTCAGGCAGGGTTTTGGGCGGAGGTAACTGTGCCTTATGTTGATCTTGCGCATGAAGGAGTGGTCGCGTCACCGTGGATGCAGGATCATATCGTCTATAACTTTCCTCCCCGCTTGTATTATGGACAAACGGTTTGGATCGATCAGGTGCGCACGGCGAACGGCTTCCCAGAATATCGCTGGAATGAAGGTGTGCCGCATGGATATGGATATGGCGCATACGGTGAATTCTTCTGGGGGGACGGTGCAGCTTTCAAGATATTAACCGATGAAGATGTGTTGCCGATCAGCCCTGATATCGACCCAAACGATAAACGCATCCAAGCCAACCTTGATACCCAGACCTTATCGTGCTTTGAAGGGAACACCGAAGTTTACTTCTGCCGCATTTCCAGCGGATTAAAAGGGATATTTGATCCGGTCACCGGGTTGGCGAGCAATGAGTTAGCCACGCCAGTGGGCAACTTGTTGACACACTGGAAGATCATTTCCCTCAACATGACTGCGGGCACATTTCAATCAGGATACTCCACCCCGGCAGTACCCTGGTCGACGATGATCAGCGGCGAAGGCATCGCCATCCACGGTGCGTTCTGGCACAATGCCTTTGGCGAGAAGCGATCTCACGGGTGTATCAACGTCACGCCGGAAGATGCGAAATGGATCTTCCGTTGGACGACTCCCTACGTATCGCTTGCCCAAAGTGAGATGCGCGTTTCACTCCCTGATCACGGCACGATCGTTGTCACGACAGAGATCAATTTATAAAAATAAACTCCAAAGATAAAGAATCCTTTGGGTTAGGAGATTTATGGATATTTCTCAAGTAACAGTGGGGCTTTCATTTCTTGCTGGGCTGGCCTCTTTTCTCTCGCCTTGCGTTTTTGCACTAGTCCCTGCCTATGTGGGGTATTTGGGGGGGCGCGCCGCGGGCGGCGAAGTTACCGGGAATAACCGATTCGTCACCTTCACGCACGGTCTCGCATTCGTTATCGGCTTTAGCATCGTATTTATCACCCTTGGTGTCGCCACAGCTGCATTCGGACGCTTGTTATTCGATTTTCGCACGATCCTTGCCAAAGTTGGCGGCATCGTGGTTATTATCTTTGGCTTACATATGATCGGAGTATTCCGAATTAAATTCCTTGAATACGATACGCGCGTACAGCAAGCACCCGATAAAAAACTGGGTTACCTGTCTTCAGGGTTGATGGGTGTATTTTTCTCAGCAGGGTGGGCTCCCTGCGTGGGGCCCGTCCTTGGAGCAATTTTGACGTTATCTTTGAACGGCGGCTCGGTTTCGAACGGAGTTACGCTCCTTTCCGCCTATTCGGCTGGGCTCGCCATACCGTTCCTTTTCGCCGCTCTGGGCGTTGGCTGGGTCACTGCCACGCTCCGCAAGTACGGCAAATTGATGCACTACGTTGAAATCGCAATGGGCGTCGTTCTTGTCATCATCGGCTACATGCTTTTCTCCGGCATCTTCGAGCGTCTAGCTCAGGCCGGTCAATTCTTCTGGATAGATTTTGGTTTATAAACGAATTTTTTGATATAAAGTGACAGTCACGT
>DNDO01000004.1:0-6193 GCA_003484265.1 Anaerolineae bacterium | reverse complement strand
TGGGAATATCTTATGTTAACCGTCACCTTATATACGCGAAAAAACGAAACCAGTTCAGACCAGGCGCGGAGCGATCTGGAATCCCTCCAAAAGAAATACCCTCATCGTCTCGTGGAAGTGGATGTCAATTCTGACCCTGCGATCCTCAAGAAGTACGGTGACCAGGCTCCGATAGTGGAAGTCGGTCCATATAAGCTTTCATCTCCTTTTGATAAACGAAAATTGACCATGACCCTCGGTGCCGCAAGCGACCGCCGCGGACAACTCGACAAACTGGGGCGCGAGGATCATAATGACCGCATCGCGCGGGGAGGTCAGGTCACGTTCGCAGATCGAGCCTTGTATTGGATATCAAGACATTATCTAGCCATTCTGAACGGGATCATGCTGTTCTATTTTGGATTACCGATTCTGGCTCCAGTGCTAATGAATGCCGGTGCCACGGCTCCAGCAAATATTATTTACACGGTCTATAAGCCCCTCTGTCACCAATTCGGGTTCAGGTCGTTTTTTCTCTTTGGTGAACAGCCTTATTATCCATTGGAGGAGGCGCACGTTCATGGGGTGGTCACGTTCGACGAAGCTACAGGTTTGGATGACCTGCATAACCCTGCAAGTATTTCCAGATTTGAAGCCCGTCAATTTACCGGCAACGAGACGATGGGGTATAAAATGGCGCTGTGTGAACGGGATATGGCGATCTACTCAGCGATCTTTCTCTTTGGCATACTCTACGCTGTATCCGGGCGGAAACTCAAATCATTACATTGGATGTTGTGGATACTGATTGGAATGGGTCCGATCGGGTTGGACGGTTTCTCACAACTATTCAGCCAAATGGAATGGACATGGCTCCAAGCGTTTCTTCCGTACCGTGAAAGCACACCGTTCTTCCGCGTACTAACAGGAGCGCTTTTCGGGTTTGCGACTGCCTGGTTTGCGTATCCTTCGATCGAAGAGTCCATGTCTGAGACCCGCCAGTTTTTTTTCAAGAAGTTCATCGCAGCTGAAAACAAATAACGCATCATGGACCTAATCGAGAGGAACGGAATCCGTTATATTCAATTTGATTCATTAAACGTACAACATGCTGTCTTTTCGCGCCATGGAGGTTTGAGTCCTGCGCCTTGGGACTCTCTGAACGTTGGCGGGACTGTGGGGGATGAGATGGAAAATGTCCGCCAGAACCGTATTCTTTCATATGATGCGCTTGGATGCAACCCCGAATCCATGTATGATGTCTGGCTTGTGCATGGAACTGATGTCGTCTATGCCGAATCTCCCCGCCTCAATAACGAATCTTATAATAAAGCTGACATTATCCTGACAGACAAACCCGATATTACGTTGTTCATGAGGTATGCAGATTGTGTACCTATCATGGTATATGATCCTGTCAAACAAGTGGTCGGCATTTCGCACGCCGGCTGGATGGGTACCGTCAAAGATGTGGCAGGCGTAACGATCCGGTCCATGGGCGAAAAATATGGCTCAAGCCCATCTGATATAGTGGCGTGCATTGGCCCATCCATCGGACCAGATCACTATGAAGTTGGAGATGATGTTATCGATCAGGCAAAACAGTCATTCGGCGGCGACTCAAATTTAGTGCTTCACTCTTACGGCCATCGTATTCATTTCGATCTGTGGAAGGCAAATCAATTGTTGCTTGAACGAGCAGGTGTGGCGCGAATTGAACTTGCAGGGATTTGTACAGCCTGCCATACCAATGATTGGTTTTCACATCGAGCCGAAAAGGGGAAAACGGGTCGCTTTGGTGCTCTGATTTCACTTTCGTCGCGCTGACGGAGCAATCGAAGTGAGCGGACGGTATAATATATTTATGTCCGATTTAGTCTCATTCATTCGAGAAAACCATCAATTCGCCCTTGATCAAATCGCCGCCGCCGCCCGCAAAGTTGGTCGCAACCCCGATGATGTAAAGCTTGTTGTCGTGACAAAGTCTCAACCTGTTGAAGTTGCCCAAGCCGCAATCCAGGCCGGTGTGCGGATATTAGGCGAGAATTACCCTGAAGAAGGTGTCACGAAAATTCAATCATTGCCGAGTCAAAGTGGTGTAGAATGGCACATGATCGGCCACGTGCAGAGCCGCAAGGCTCGTCTTGTGGCAGAATACTTCGAACTTTTACATTCCCTCGACAGCCTCAAACTTGCAAAACGTCTCGATCGTTTTGCGGCAAAGCAGGACCGGATCCTACCCGTCCTGCTCGAGCTCAATGTAGGCGGCGAAGATACGAAAGCAGGATGGGTTGTATCGGATGACTCTCAATCGAATAGATTTCTCCCCGATGTACGAGCCATTTTGGATTTGCCCAACCTGCGTGTTTGCGGGTTAATGACAATGCCTCCGCTGGGAACCGACGCGGAAGACTCGCGCCCCTTTTTTCAGCGCTTGAGGTTGTTACGTGACCAACTTGTCTCCCTTCACCCTGAAGCGGACTGGAAGGAACTTTCGATGGGAACCAGCGCGGATTACATGGTGGCTGTGGAGGAAGGTGCAACACTAGTCAGGGTAGGGTCGGCTATTGTTGGCGCGCGCAGATACAAGTCAGAGAAGGAAGCGTTGTGATATTACTTGCACAGATCATCAATTTAGTTGCTCAGGGCTACATTTGGGTCATTATCATTTCAGTATTGTTGTCCTATTTTTTAGACCCGTTTCATCCAGTTCGGCAGGGTGTAAATAATCTTGTTAGACCTTTGCTCGATCCGATCCGCCGTGTCGTGCCGACGGTGGGGATGTTTGACTTCAGTCCGATCGTGTTGATCATATTGGTTCAAGTTGTATCGAATGTTCTCGTTAGTTTTCTAGTTGCATTATCCTGAGGTAAAAATGGCAGACCGAAAATTCAAACTGCATGATGGTCAAAAAGGTTCCGCGCTGGCGGTGCGCGTCACGCCGCGCGCGAGCAGTAATGAGATCGCAGAGGTCCTTGAAGACGGCACGATTAAAGTACGTCTGGCAACGCCGCCGGCTGACGATGATGCTAATGCCGCCCTGCTTGTTTTCCTTTCGGAGATCCTGGGCGTGCCGAAATCCAAACTTGATATCGTGGCGGGGGGTATGGGGCGCGATAAATTGATCTCAGTTATCGACATGGATGTGGAAACTGTCCATCAGCGTATATTAGCGCATTTGGGTTGACCGGTTCTTGGAGATGTAATCCCCGGCTCAAAGTCGGGGATATTTGTTTTAATTTGAGGGGCTGTAAATCATGCGATAAGTGTCGAATATCTCGTAAATAAAACGGATGTAGTTGCGCGTCTCTTGAAAGCGGACAGTCTCGAGAAAAAGATCAGGATCGTCGCCAGCCAGTTCCTTCCAGGCTAGGGCGTTTCCGGGTCCGGCGTTGTAAGCGGCTAAACTTCCATAAATACTGCCGCCGAGCAGGTCGCGGTTTTTGTTTAGATAATAAGAACCGAAGCGGACGCTGACATTCGGACGGTAAAGATCATCCTCGTCATAACCAATCGGCCAGCCGAGTTCAGACGCGATCTGTGCGCCTGTACTGGGGATGACCTGCATTAATCCGCGCGCACCTGCATTGGACCGGACAAATCCTTCGAACAGGCTTTCCTGTCGAATGACACTGAACATGAACAACGGGTCATGTTCATAGCGTTCCTCTTCAGGAAGGATCAGATCATGGTAATACAATCCATAGCGGAGATAGTTAAAATAGGCTGGCGCTGTCAATGACGCGGATTGGCTCTCCAACCCAGCCAGAGTTAGAACCTCTCGAGCGGCAAAAATCGCTGGACGGTACAAGCCGATATCATATAAATGGTTGGCAAGACGGAAACTGTTTTCAGGGCTGGTATTGACCGCCTCCCTAAGAGACTCGAACTCAACACGCGCCTCTTCATACATGCCCAGATCCCAAAGTTCTGTGCCGCGAATGAAACGCGCATCCTGTGCGAGTGCACCGGGACCTGACAGGTCTGTCTCTGGGGGCAGGTTGAATGTCAGCCGCATCCACACTGCCGCTGCCTGCCGTTCTTTCGCCATGTCTGGCTCGAAGCTGATGGTAGGCGAAGATTGGAAAGGCGGTTTTCCCAGTAAGATGTCTCGTGCCCGCAAGCTGTAATAGCCGGTTGGGTCTGCCAGATGTCCTTGTTGCCACGATTGTTCAGCAGCAGGTCTGTCTCCAAGTTGATCCTGTATTTTGCCTATCCAAAAATAGGCACGGGCACGGTCTTCTCCTGACGAGGAAAATAGCAGGTCGCGTTGGAACAAGGCCAGCGCACCTGTCAGGTCTTCAAAACGATAGCGCGTGACGCCGGCAAGAAAGAGGGCGTCGGGTACTTGCTCGCTGGCAGAGTATTCGTTTGCGACACGTTCCCAGATCTGAGCGGCTTCTTCAAGCCTGCCGTCACGTTCGGTGACGCGTGCTGCATTCATCAAAAATTCCGGCGCGGATGAGGAAGTTGGAACGGTCGAGACGAATTGAAGCAAGGTTTGCGAAGCGGTGATGTAATCTCCTTGAACCGCCCACTCAAGAAAAGCTTTTTCCTCCCAAGCATCATTCCAACGAGGATGAGCAGGGTAGGATTTGATGAATTGGTCCAGCCCGTCCACAGCTGACTGGACCCGACTCATTTCCCTAAGGGTCAAGGCTCGATAATAATGTGCAGTCCCGTCGTTAACCGGGTTCGCCGCGATATAACGGTCAAATGCGACAAGGGCGACATCATATTGCGCAGCGAAGTAATCGACAAGCCCACGGTCGAGATCGTCTACGGCGATGCCTGCATTTACGAGTTCGACCAGCGCGAGGTAGGAAAAATATGAGAGCGGATAGTTCTCGACTGTGTGCAAATATCGAGCGTATGCTTGATCATTCTGGTTCAGCGCGACGTGTGCGTTGCCGGCGAGATAATCCATTTGGGCGCGGACGTAATCGTTCGTTGTCAGGTTGAAGATCTGATCGAAGAGTGCCAATGCGCCGGCGTAGTCTCCGAAAGCGAATCGGGATTGGGCAATTTTTATGCGTTGAGTCAGGCCATCATCGAGGCGGGAGGCGTTCAATGCGGCTTCGTACGCGTTCATCGCGTTGGTGAAGTCCTTCGCTTCGTAGAGCGCGTCTCCGCGATAGTCTTGTACGTAGCCATCCAAGACGCCTGGCACACGATTGATATATTCGTTGTACGCTTCCGCTGCCTGTTGGAATTGTCCCAACTCTGCAAATGCCCGTCCCATCAGGAAATAGGCACGTGCGGAGTAAGTGGATTCGGGATATTCGAGAGTGAGTGTCGTCAGTGTTTCCAACGCAAGTTGATCGCGGTGATCATCCAATTCGGTACGGCTCAGACCCCAAAGCGCGGCGGCTTGGATATCACGATCTGTAGTGGAGTTGAACGCCGCGAGATATTGCTCTCGCGCTTTATCATAATCGCCAAAGAATAAAGCCTGATCGCCCGAGTCAATACGGACAAGAGGTACAGGGGTTGGGAACAATGTTGCCGCTGGAGGCGGTGTGAAAACTGGCGTTGATCCGAAGGTCGGGATCGAAGTAACTGTTGGAGCAGAAGCTGGCGCTGCCTGACACGCACAAAGCACCAGGATGAGCGATAACCAAAGGAACTTTATTATATAATTCATTCAAACCTTATAATGTAGGTGAGAGGTGGTGTCAATGTTCTCTTTTTATACGAAGGCATTAATAGGACTCGCCGGCGTGCGTTTTCGTTCCATACGCGCCTGCTTTCTTTTTGGAAAGGCTAACAAGGATGCAAATTATTTGACTTGAAATTGCTTGTATTATTTTCTGGAACGGATAAAATATAGATAGTTCTAAGGACGTTCCTTGGACAGAAAACTTATATTCGAAAGGAATTTAACCATGTTATTCGCTCCCAAAGAAAAAGGCCAAGGTCTTGTTGAATATGCTTTAATTCTCGTTTTAGTTGCCATTGTCGTTATTGCGGCTCTGATGGTTCTCGGACCAATCATTGGTAACGTTTTCAGCAAGATTAACTCCAGCCTCTCCGGCGTATAGTTTTAGCCGAAAGATAATAAAAAGCCCGTCGCGAGACTGGGCTTTTTATTTTTTTAAGTATATGCATTATTTTCCATGTTGCATTTTCCACAATGCTAACAAACCTAGAATATTAAAGAAAACTGCAATTATTGCTACAAATAAAAACCCAAACCGCTGATAAATAAATGCCG
>DNDO01000040.1 GCA_003484265.1 Anaerolineae bacterium | reverse complement strand
CCAGCGACGTAATCGAGCACGTCGATCTTTGTCAGGATGCCTATCGGTTTGCCAGCTTCCACAACGACCAACGCGTTACCGCTCTTGAGGGATTCCATCGCATCTTCGAGCGATGTTTCAGGCGGAAAAACAGACTCGGCATTTTGCACGAGATGATCTATCGGTTCATCGTGGCTGTGACCTTCATGCGATTCGAGTAAATGACTCAACATGTCAACTTCTTCGATCATGCCAGCCAGTTCACCGTTCGCGCCAATGACTGGCATCTGCGAGACGCTATGTTGATGCATGACACTGACAACTTTGCGGATCGAATCGCCGAGCGCCGCCATATGAATGGTCTTATCTGGTTTTGCCATCAACAGATCGCCGAGCGACATTTCGCCGAACTCCATCGAGAGGAAACCAAACTCGCGCATCCATTTGTCGTCGTAGAATTTTGAAAGATAGCGGGAACCCGCATCGGGAAGGATTACAACAGGGATGCGCCCCGCCGGGAGTTTGCGGCAATATTTGATTGCGCCCGCAATTGCGGAACCCGATGAGCCGCCCGCAAAGATGCCTTCCTGTTTCACAAGTTGGCGCGCCCACAAAAACGACTCGCGGTCGCCCGCGCGTTCGATCGCATCCACGACGGTGATGTCCATCGCGCCTGGCAAAAAATCTTCGCCGATGCCTTCCACTTTATACGTTTTGGGATAGGCGCCTGTCGGAATCTTGCCGTTGTTCTCCCAAATTTCAGTCAGGATCGAACCTTCGATATCGATACCCACGATTTGGATTTTTGGATTCTTCGACTTGAGATAACGCCCCACCCCGGAGATTGTTCCGCCTGTGCCAATGCCGATGATGACATCGGTCAGTTTTCCAGCGGTCTGTTCCCACAACTCTGGGCCGGTACTAATCTCATGCGTTTTTGGGTTATCGGGGTTGTGATATTGGTTTGCGAGAATTGCATTGGGAGTTTCTCGCGCAAACTTCTTTGCCACTTCGTAATAAGATCGCGGGTCTTCCGGTCCTACTGCGGTTGGCGTGATTACAACCTTTGCGCCATAGGCGCGCAATAATAAAATCTTTTCATTGCTCATTTTGTCGGGCATAACAAAGATGGTCTTGTACCCCTTCAGCGCGGCGGCAATGGCGAGACCAACACCTGTATTCCCGCTCGTGGCTTCGACAATTGTCCCGCCAGGTTTGAGTTCACCGCGCTTCTCTGCCTGCTCGATGATGTATGCCCCCACACGGTCTTTGACCGAACCGCCTGGGTTCATCAACTCTAATTTGGCATACAATGGCACGGGGAGGTCGCGCCCAATTCGATTCAGCCGCACTAACGGGGTATTCCCCATGGCTCCAAGAACATTATCGTAAACGCGTTTTTCTAATGAAATCGGTAAAGTCATTCTCTCTCCTTGGTATGGAGGTATTTTACCCTACCAATAAAAAGACTTCCGAGTTTTTCAATAACTCGGAAGTCTGCCAATTCACCATGTACTCTATCCAAACCACCTCGCCCAACGATCTGTCTCAAACTTGACCTTTTGGTCATAATATTCTTTAGACGGATTGGTTAACTCTATTAACGGACCTGACTCCGAAAGAAAATTTCCTTTGATCATCATCGCTTCGCCGTTGCCGACTTCAAAGTAACAACCTCCCTCGCCAGAGAATTGCGCCGTAGGTTCTTTTCCAGTAAAAATATCTGCAAGGCGTTCCGCCACAGTTTCACCCATCAACTCAGCGAATAAGCCTGCCTTGGGCAAAGCCTTTTTGTTCGCCAAGGGGACATGCGTTGTATCGCCGATGGCATATACTCCATCAAATGAAGTTTCGCAGGTACGCGGATCTATATGCACCCAACCCGATTCGCCGATCAGTCCGCTTTCGCGCACAACCTTCGATGCCCGATGCGGCGGGATTCCCAACAGCAAGTCAAATCCCATGCGCCGTTTCTCAAAGACAACCTCACCCGCCTCAACGCTCAACGCTTTATGATGTCCAAACGTGTGAATGCCAACTTCGTTCAGCCTTCCTTCCACTGCATCGCAACTCGCCTGGCTTAAGATCGGCAGCGTCACAGGCTGGGGCGTGAACACTTCGATGCTCGCTGTCACACCGTTCTTCTTGAACTTAGCCCGAATCAACATCGCCATCTCGAGCGGCGCGGGCGGACACTTATAGGGTCCGCCGAAGATCCCAATCACCAGCCGCCCGCCCTTGAATTCGCTCAACGCCTTCTCCGCATGTGGAATGTCCTTTGGGCCATACACGTTATAGGCATGTTCCGCAAAACCCGGCACAACGGATGGATTTAATTCAGCACCCAAAGCGACGATAAGCGCATCAGCTTTGATCTCTTTTCCATCGATGACAGCCGACTTTTCTCGAGGATCCATTGACTCTATCATCCCCCGCATCACATCCACCCCATGTCTGCTAAGCCTTTCTATCGGCTTTTGTCCCGCTTCGAGTGTTGACTCACCCGTCAGCGCCCAACTTTTTCGAAATCCAACCATGAAATATGGATCGCGATCCACAAGAATCACTTCAACTTCATTCCCCAATTTTTGTTTGAGCCGATGAGCGGCTGCTATTCCACCAAACCCGCCGCCGAGAATGAGTACACGATTCATTATATTCCCTTTCAAAAACACCTTGGTTGAGTAGGGCGAGTGCTTGTCACGCTCTTATCGAAATTACCTTAAACCAAAGCAATCTTACTTATAATAATCTGGATCCACCCTGCAAATCATGGAGGGCTACTCAATTAACGAGTTGCTCTTAATATAATGGCAAACTGGTATCCACTTCATTTGCCCAGGCATTGATGCCGCCTTTGAGATTCTTTATCTTCTTGAATCCGGCGCTCGCCAGCAACTCCAGCGCCCTTGCAGACCGCGTCCCGCCTTTGCAGAAGACGATCATTTCATCGGCAGAGTCCAATTCGCTGAGCCTGCCCGCTAATTCTCCCAATGGGATGTTGACCGCGTTCGGCAAGGCGGAGATCTGCAACTCATGCGGCTCGCGCACATCGAGCAATTTGAGATGATTTGTCTTTACGCGTTCGGCAAGTTCAGGCGCGGTTATATCAAAACCATCACCCGCAGAGCCCTCTTCATGATCGTGGCTTGGAACGCCGCAAAATTCTTCGTAATCGATCAACTCTTTGATGTCAGCGTTCGGTCCGCATACGCGGCAGTTGGGATTTTTTTTGAGCTTTACATAATCAAACGACATATCTAGCGCATTGAACAATAACAGCTTGCCGATCAGCGGTTCGCCGATTCCAAGCAGCATCTTCAATCCTTCTGTAGCCTGTAATGTACCTATTGTGCCAGGCAATACGCCCAACACACCACCCTCTGCACAGGAAGGGACGAGTCCGGGCGGAGGCGGTTCTGGGAAGAGACAGCGATAGCACGGTCCCTCTTTGGCGTAGAATACGCTCAACTGCCCGTCAAAACGATATATGGATGCATATACGTTTGGCTTGCCAAGGAACACTGCCACGTCATTGGTGAGATAACGCGTCGGGAAGTTATCGGTCCCATCGAGGATCAGGTCATAGTCACGGGCGATGCGGAGAGCATTTTCGGAAGTATATGGTTCGTTGAAGACATCCACCTGAATATCGGAATTCAAATCCAGCATTTTTGCTTTCGCACTATCAACTTTGAGTTTTCCAACTGTGGATATCCCGTGAATGATCTGCCGCTGCAAATTGGACGAATCAACAGTGTCATAATCCACTAGCCCAATGCGACCAACGCCTGCCGCCGCCAGATACAGCGCGACAGGTGACCCAAGCCCGCCCGTGCCGACAATGAGCACGGACGAAGCTTTGAGTTTGCGCTGACCCTCAAGCCCTACTTCGGGTATTAAAAGATGACGTGAATACCGAAGGATTTCATCGCGTGAAAGTTCAGGCAACATCTGCACCTCCTGCAATCGATGGGATCAACATCAGTTTATCGCCATCGGCGATTGGCGTACTCACCCCTTGCAAATCCTTGATGTTATTCTCACCAAGAAATAAATTCACGAACGGCCGAAGCTCATCACTCTCATTGAACAAGTGCGGTTTGATCGTTGGGTACTGGGTTGTCAGGTCGTTAAGCGCTTCCGATACATTCGAGCCGGCGACGGTGATATTGCTTTGTCCGTTGGTATAGGGTCTCAGCGGGGTTGGAATTCGTAAAACGGGCATTGGGTTTTCTCCTAAAATTTTGCTTCGGTGGTCGAGTGTGAAGGTACCGTGACCACAAATTTTATAATTACTTATTATCTACGTGTTCAGTCACAAAGTTTGCAATTGCTCCATCAATTTTTCAACTCGTGCTACACCGTTATTAACATAACGCGCCTTTCCATGTGCATCAAGCAGAAATGTTGTTGGGACGCTCATCACGCCCCATTGTCTGGCAATGTCAGGCTGTTCGGTCGCGTCGATCTCTACAACTTGCACTGAATTACCCATCAAACCGGAGAGTTGATTTAACGCGGGTCTCTGGATGGTTTTACAAGGCGCACAATCGGGCGTGGTGAAGTACACGATAACAGGTTTATTTGGCAGGGTATTGAATAGGGAAAAAATATTATTTTGTGCTCGCAACAACGATCGTTGATTGACTCCCCAGTACAAAAATATACTTATACCTATGATGCCGAGTGCAAGGACGAAACGAGAAAGAAAATCAGCGCTCATAAACTCACGCTCGCGTTCGGCTTCATGCCTGGGAATGTACCTGCAGGCGGTTTTTTCCCGAAGCCTGGTACGTTGAGGCGCGCAAGCCAGTAATACAAGGCGCATCCCACGCAGAAACCGCCAAAAGCATTCAGAGAGGCGAGGGCAACAACGATCCAAACCAGGGTCCAGCCCAGACCGGTCGATCCGACATAAAGGGCAATCGAACCACCACTCATAAAAACAAATCCGAGAATCTGTGAAAAGCGATGCGG
>DNDO01000150.1 GCA_003484265.1 Anaerolineae bacterium | reverse complement strand
AATCCATCGCGCACAATGGATTCCGAGTTGTTGAGAAGGACGATCGGCGGTCCGTCAGGATTTTGTAAATCTTTCAAAGTGACTTGTGACTGCCACGTGACTTTCTCGCCGTTCACAGTGCGCTCGCCTATCAATTCGACGTGGACATCCTGCGCGATCAAGCCTTCGATAAATGTCCGAACTTCCTCCTTGCCGGTGAATTGTCCGCTTGGGCGATCGTAGACGGCATCGTCAGCGACAAGAAGTAACGCCGCTTCCACATCGTGCGCGTTAATGGCGGCGGTGTACGCATCCATAACGGCGGCTGGGTCGGTGGGGGATTGTGACCCGCAGGCGGTCAACAGGATCATCAAGGCAACGATCAGGATATAAAGTGAACGAGTCATGGGGCATCTCCTTGGATAAATCTTAAGTTGTGAATGGCTGGGATGATTCGAATGTTTTGCCGTTTGCGGAGTATAGCACTGGGAATATTAACGTTCAATGAACTTAAGGGCTATAAAACGTTGATTATCAAGTCTCAATCTAAGGCACTCTGATTTCGATCTCCTGGCTGTTCAATGAGATATCCAACTGGTCGTTGTATATTATGCTTGGTATGTGCGGCGCAAGCACTTCAATTGTGGAAGCAGGCTGAAAATGGTCCTTCTTCTTTTTTGGGTCGGGATGGTAGACCCAGCCGTCGTATTCTTCCCCGCGAAATTTGACCTTGCATCGGGAAAACGAGAAATCTTCGGCGTTCGTCAGTTCTGTCCATTTTACATTTTGAAAAGTGTATTCAGGATTTGCCATAACAAATTCAAATGGCTCGATGGAAATATTAAGTGTGCCGTTGAACATGTGGTCGAGGTTCAATCCGAGTTTTTTGAAATATGGCTTTTGCTTTTCTATGCTCCCATATTCAGGATACGCTGTAGATGGACCGGATGCAACGCGGTATCCTTGTTTGAGGCGGGCAGGGAGGGTGATCCATTTATGATGAGACAAAGCATTTATCCGTTCTAGCTGACCAATTGAATATTCACGTCTAATAACCGTTCCTGAACCAACGTCAGCAATCGAGGACGCAACTCCGCCGCTTTTCCAAAGCGGGCTTTGGCGATCAGAGTGAGTTCGGTATATTGCCCAACCACGCCTCCCAGACTTGTCACTTGCCAGGGTTCGATCAGATTGGGAAGGAGGGCAACTGCCTCGTCTCCCAATGCTTCCAATGTGGTAAGCGCGGTGCCAAAATCGGAAGCCTGTATATTGAGCGTTATCTTTGCTATCGAGAATTTGCCGCGGCTGAAATTTCGAACCGCCCGAATCTCTCCATTGGGAACTATGAACAATTCTCCCGAAGGTGAGCGTAGTGAGGTTGTCCGCAAATTGATCGCTTCTACAACACCTTCTATGGGTGATATTCCACGCACCTCGATCTTTTCACCGACTGTGAACGTATCTTCGAAGAGAAAGCTCAATCCGCTAAGGTAGTCGCCGATCACGAGACGGGCGCCGAAGCCGAATGCAGCAGTAAAAAGCCCCATTACCCAGGCAATGGTTGTTGGGTCGACGAACAACCCCATACTTGCGATGATCGTCAGAATGATTATCACCAGATTGATCGTGCTGGAGATCAGACTTTGAAGGGTTTTTTGCCGTTCAAGGCTTGGCTTGCGGTTTTTAGGAGCAAGCCGTCCAAGTTTAACCAGCCCGCGCCCCAGACGTCTCAGTATGAAAGCGACCAGTAGGGCTGACAGGATATAGATCAATATGCGGATGGGTATTTCAAACCCAGGAAATTGTGCGAGGAAGTCGTTCATTTCATTATTATAGTGGAATAACCGACCATCCATCTCAAAACTCTCCCAACCACTTGGTATAATTTGCCAACCAAAAATACAACCCACATAACAGTCACCATTATAGTAACTGTCATCTTTCGGAGATTGAATGAGCAAAAAATTAACAGGCAACCAGATCCGTCAGGATTTTATAGACTTCTTTGTCGAACACGGTCACACCGCCGTACCTTCGATGTCACTCGTCCCGGGCGGAGATACGACGCTCCTCTTCACAAACTCCGGCATGGTTCAGTTTAAGGATGTATTCGTCGGGACGGATACGCGCCCCTACAAACGCGCCGTCGACTCTCAGAAATGTATGCGCGTGGCAGGCAAGCACAACGACCTCGACGATGTGGGTCGCGACGATACGCATCACACCTTCTTCGAGATGTTAGGCAACTGGTCGTTCGGCGATTACTACAAAAAGGAAGCCATCGGCTGGTCGTGGCAATTGCTCACCGACGTTTGGGGGCTCCCGAAAGATAAACTCTATGCCACCGTTTTCAAGGACGACCAGGGCGATGTGCCCACCGACGATGAAGCCGGCGATGTCTGGAAGGCTCAGCCGGGCTTTGATCCAGAGCACCTCCTATATTTCGGGCGCAAGGAAAACTTCTGGCAAATGGCGGAGACGGGTCCCTGCGGTCCCTGCTCCGAAATTCATATTGACCGCGGCGAAGAACATGACAACCTTTTGGGCACAGACCACGTCTGCGGCGTGAACGGCGAATGTACGCGCTACCTCGAATTGTGGAACAACGTTTTCATTCAATACAATCTCTTCGCTGATGGCTCACTCGAACCGCTCCCCGCCAAACATGTAGACACCGGCATGGGCTTCGAGCGCATCGTTTCTGTGTTGCAGGGGGTCGACTCCAATTACAAAACCGACCTCTTCGCCGGCTCGCTGGAGGTTTTACGCGATCTCACGGGTTACACGGAAAAAGAAATGCTCGCTGACTTCACGCCATTTCGTGTCATTTGCGATCACGTCCGTTCGGCCGCGTTCCTCATCGCAGATGGCGTCGTCCCCGGCAACGCGGGCCGCAACTACGTGGCGCGCATGATCATCCGCCGCGCCGCGCGCTTCGGTACCAAGATCGGACTCAATGAACCGTTCCTCGCCAAAGTCGCTGAATCGGTGATTAACTACTATGGTGACTTTTACCCCGAACTGGAAAAGAGCAAAGTTGCCATCCTTGATAACTTGACCCGTGAAGAGATCCGCTTCGCACGCACGGTGGAAGCTGGTACTGCTCATTTGGAGAATTTACTCTCAGACCTTCGCAAATCAAAGAAAACCACGCTCGATGGACACAAAGCCTTCGATCTCTACGCCACATACGGACTTCCCTTCGAGATCTCCCGTGATATCGCCCGCGAGCAGGGACTCGACGTGGACGAAAAAGGATTCAACGAAGCAAAGGAACATCACACCAAGGCGTCCGGCGGCGGAAAAGCGATGGGCAAACTTGGCGGTGAAGACGCAGAATTCTTCTCAAACATTTTGAAGGATCTACAAGCCAAAAAGAAGATCGGCAAAGACGGGGTTGAATACGACCCATACACCAGTCCGCGCGTCGAAGGTGAATTGCTGGCGCTCGTGGTCAACGGAGAATCAGTTGACTCAGCATCTCTGGACGACCAGGTCGAAGTCATCCTCCCGAAAACCGGCTTCTATATTGAATCCGGTGGTCAGGTGGATGATACGGGGTATATTCGTTCTTCCGAGCTGAGCGCAATCGGAGCGTGGGAGATCGAGGTATCTGGCATGCGCCGAGCCTCTGCCGGAGTCATCGTCCACAAAGGGACGGTTATCTCCGGTCAGCCCAAAATAGGTGATGAATGTCTCGCCGAAGTGGATATGACCCGCCGCCACAACATCATGCGCAACCACACTGCGACTCACTTATTGCATAAAGCCTTGCACGAGGTATTAAGCGACCAAGCCAAACAGGCGGGCTCGCTCGTCGCGCCTACGCATCTGCGTTTTGACTTCAACCACCCCGAAGCCATGACCCCTGAACAGATCGAACGAGTCGAGATGATTGTCAATGAAGCCATCGCGAACGACATGCCGGTAGCCAAACAGACCAAGTCTCTTGAAGAAGCCAGGAAAGAAGGCGCGATGGCTTTGTTTGGTGAAAAGTACGGTGAGTCTGTGAGAACGATCAGTATTTTGGAATCGGGGAGCTCGCTCCCGTCAAACGCCAGCAATCTGTCTGACTCAAAAAAGTATTCCTATGAACTCTGCGGCGGCACGCACCTCGAGCGTACTTCTGATATTGGCGCGTTCCTCATTACAAGTGAAAGTTCGGTTGCAGCGAATGTCCGCCGCATCGAAGCGGTCACCGGGCGCGGAGCGT
>DNDO01000135.1:8533-14892 GCA_003484265.1 Anaerolineae bacterium | reverse complement strand
GCAGATAATGCTGAGCGAGAACAGCATCCGTATTCATTTATATCTCGGCGCTTTCTTTGTGATCGCGTCTGCCGCCATCCTCGCGGCGGTGATCGAAGCCGCGCGTTTGCCCATACTGGTCGTTGCAACATTGATCTTTGCCGGCGGCGCTATTGGACTAAAAAAACGGTTGCCTCAACCGAGTTTTGCTCTGGCAGTTGTCTTTTCCTTCCTGCTTCCCATTGACGCAAATGTGATCGCCGATTCGCTCCGATTAAATATTCAGGGAAACAACTTTTACTGGGCGGGCATCTTGCTCTTTATGACGATCGTTTGGGGTTTTGGTACTTGGTTCTACGAATCACGAATGTTCAGCCTCGCAGCGTTTATCGCCTTCCTTATTGGCATTTACAGATTAAATGTTGCTGCTGTTGTTTCTACCGACTGGGAGATATTTACCATTGGTCTCGCAAATGTTATCGGCTTGGTCGCCACCCGCTCACTTCAAAGCTGGAAAGATAGAAAGTTCGCCCAGCCATTATTCATCACCACACAAATTGTGCAAGTCTTTGTGCTGTTCGTTTCTCTGACATATATCAGCATTAATTTGTTCGAATCTGATGTACCTTCAAACGCATGGATTGCTCACACGCTGACATGGTTGTTCGCCGCTTCATTCTTCGCCGCAAGCAATCTCCTCGCCCCGTTCATCCTCTTTCCATGGGCGGCTGTCGCGTCGCTCTTTCTCATCCCGGGCTTGTTTCTGTCTGTTTTTGCCGCATTCGCATCTGTGCAGATTGCGGGCTTCGGCGCGTGGGGCGCGGTGATGGCGTTGGCAAGTGAATATACCAAACGCAGGCAAGGCGATGAAATCCAAAAATATCATTTTCCATTCCTATCCATATCGCTGCCCTTGTTCTCTGTTGCGGTCTTTTGGGGGTTGATCGAAAACAGCCAGACGGCCTTTATTGCCTTATTCGGCATGGGAGCCGTGTACACCCTCGTCAATATTCTGCGTGCTCGCTGGTATGTATGGAGCATTGCATTGCTGGCGTGGTTTGGCGCCTATCTCCTGTTCTTCACACTCCCCTTCATGCACAATCTGGAAGTGTACTTCGGCCATCAATTATTGATAGCGAGTGTCGTATTACTTATTCCTGAATTGTCCGTGACCAAGCCGCTCACATTTGAACGATCTTGGAACTGGCCTCCTGTTGTACTTGGAACGATTATTGCAGCCCTTAACATCATCCTCGCGCATGTTGCGCTAATCGAAAGCAGTGCTAATTTTGGACGCGCAGCAATTACGCTTGGTATTTACGCAATTCTATTTGCAGCTTACGCGGCACACTTCAAACAGCCCTTGGCAGGTTATCTTTCCACAACCTCACTCGCGCTGACAGTCATCTACGCGCTGATTCACTTCGAACGCGACCTTTGGCTTCCGTTACTCGCTTTGCTGAGCGCGATCTATTTCTTCGCGGGATACTTCGCAGGCAGAAACGAAAAGAATAAACATTGGGGCGCAATGCTCATCAAAAGTGGGCTAGCCCTCGGCGCGATCTTCTCCACAGTTGCTTTATTTACGCTCAAAACCACAGGTGGATGGTATGTCATTTTCATTGGAGGGTTTTTCGTTATGGAAATGTTCGCGCGGCGAAACGGTTACCTCGAACTATTCGCCACATCCCTGTTCAGCGCCGCGTTCATCCTCATTCTGAATGATTTAAAGACACAAGAATTATCATATTATCCATTTGGGATAAGCCTAATCTGGCTGGCAAGCGACGCGATCTTGAATCATACATTCGAAGGGAGGAAAACCGACTTGGTCACCCGCCTGATCGGTGGATTCGCCATCTTGTTCTTTGCTCTCGACATTACCGCCAACAATGGACTGGCCTCCTCCGCCGCTTCGGTCTGCTTCGCAATTTACACAATTTTCTTCGCCGCTTATGCAGTTGTCTACAAAAAACCTGCGCTTGGATTCCTCTCCACCGCATCCGCGTCAGTGACGATGTTCTATGCCCTCGATCATTTCAAGATCGAAGCGTGGCTTCCTATCTTCACTGGGTTGTCGCTTGTATATTATTTCGCAGGATATTTTGTTCAAAAGAAAAATATAGACTGGTCTGAGATGTTCCGTTACAGCGGACTCGCGCTCGGAAGTATCGTGTCTCTCGTTGCATGGGTCGGTTTGGAATCAACAGGCGGTTGGTACGCATTGATCGTCGGTGCGTTATTTGTTATCGAAACAGTATCAACCCGGAATGGATGGTTTGAAGCGGGCATTCACATCCTGTTCAGTATCGCGGTATACCTCATCCTGGATAACTTCAAGGTCGGTGAATTGTCCTTTATCTTGCTTGCTTTAAGTCTCGTCTGGTTGGGCGGGGATGTAATCCTGCACAAGACGGTCAAGGAAAGAAAAGTTGCAACGCCTGTTAGATTGGTAGGTGCCGGGCTTGTCGTGTTTAATGTGCTGGCAATGATGGTCAGTTCAACCTTCGAATCCATGATCAGTTTTGGCGTGTACGCGCTGTTCTTCGCGATCCATGCTCTCTTATATAACCAGCCGCTGATCGGATATGTATCCACAACTTCTCTGCCGCTGGCAGTATTCTTTGGGCTGCAGGCAGCAAAGCAGGAGGGCTGGCTGTTCCCGATTATCACTGTCTCAGTGGCGTATTACGCATCCAGCTTTTTACTCCGCCGCGCAGAAAAAGCTGGATGGAACGAAATGCTTCTTTTCAGCGGACTGGGTCTTGCAACGATCACAGCCCTGCTCGCGCCTTTTCAATCTGGCGGAATCGATAAAGCCATCCCTATTGCCATTGCAGCGACGTTGTTTGCAGTGGAAGCATTCCAAGTTCGGAATGTCTGGCTGGCATTTCCCGCAAATGGTTTGTATCTGATTTCATACTTTACTCTGCTCGTTGAACTAAACGCAAATCAACCGCAGTATTTCAGCATCGGCGCGGCGTTGCTCGGCATGCTGATGCACTACCTGCTAAGCCGCGCGGAAAGTAGGACAGGTGCGTTCATCATGGGCGCTGTATCGCAATTGGTGTTGCTTGGCACATCTTATTATCAACTGGTATCCACATCACAACTCGGATTCTTTTTCGTGTTGTTTTTCCAGTCGCTGGTTATCATCTTCTATGGTCTGTTCATGCGTTCGCGCAGTTTAGTCTTTGCCCCGATAGCGATCGTTGTGTTGGCAACCCTCACCATCCTCTACAGCGCATTACAGGATCTCTCTCTGGTGATCATAATCGGCGTGTCGGGATTATTACTGTTGACACTCGGCATCCTTGCTGTATTGATGCGGGAAAAAATCACTTCGTTCGTGGAACGGTTCAACGATTGGAGTGCGTAACGCTTCGTCTTAACTGAACTCTGCTCCTAGTGATCCCAAACTGCCTTAACCAACTCCGGCAAAATCTCCCCTGATTTGCCTTGAAAGAAATAATCCGTTTTGGGTGTGAGAGTCGTCTGCTCGGCATTAATCTCAACCACCACTGCCCCTTGATTATGTGCGGCGTGCGCCAATGACGATGCAGGCTGGACAACCCCCGACGTTCCTATCGAAAAGAAGACATCGCAGATGCGCGCCGCTTCGACTGACGCCTCAAGTTGATTGCGCGGAAGTGTTTCCCCGAACCAGACAACATCCGGTCTCAATAAGCCTCCGCATTCTTCACACTTTGGAACTTCTTCATTGCCTTCATCCCATGTTTCAGCGAATGTATCACAATCCGAACAACGGACGCGTTGAATGTTCCCATGCAGTTCAAGTACGTTTTTATTGCCCGCCATGCGGTGCAAACCGTCCACGTTTTGGGTGATGAGAATGAATTCGGGGATTCGTTTTTCGATCTCGACCAGCGCATAATGACCGGGGTTGGGTCTCACGCCTTTGACTGCTTCGCGCCGCCATGCGTACCAGTCCCAGATGAGTTTGGGGTCGCGGGCAAAGGCTTCGGGGGAGGCGAGATCTTCTGGCTTGTATTGTTTCCACAAGCCATCCTGTGCATCGCGAAAGGTGCGGAGTCCGCTTTCCTGGGAGACCCCGGCTCCAGTAAGCGCAGCCAGCTTAGAGGTCCGTTTAAGAAGCGAAACAAGTTCGTGAGGGAAGGTTAAATTCCGCACTTCGCCAGTGAGATATTTCGGTCATAGAGCTTGGTGCGGCCAAGGATCCCAAGATTTTCGTTAACCGAGACAAGTTCGTACTCGATCCAGGCATTCTTGTAAGAGGAATACCGCCTGAGGTGATATGTTTCGACGTTGTAATTAAAGGATCCATCACTCACCTGGATCATCTCGGCGCCCGCGCTCCACTCGCCAACATTCAGCGTATTTCCTTTGTCGCGCAGACGCAGGAACAGGAACACACGGTCTGTGCGCTCGGGGTCGTCTACAAATGCGGTAATCTTGATACTGCGCGTTACACACGCGCCTTCCCCCCAATACATTGTGCCGGCATCATACAAGACCGCTTGAAAGCCGCTATTCTCGGCAAAGAATGTGACACTGCTCATATCGTTGATAAATTGCTCAGAAAAGGTTGGGAGCGGGATCAACGTTTGTGTGGGAAGCAAAGTAGGCGAAGCGATATCAGACACAGGCGGCGTTTGCGTCGGCGTGAACGTGACAGGAGTGGCTGAGGAGACAGCAAACAAGTCTCTTGTGGGGATCAATGTGACGGTCGGCCGTGGCGTAGCCGTATCCGCTGGCGTCGGGGTGGGCGTGATCAACAGCGCGGTAATATCGGGCAGGCTGGCGCAACCCACTAGAAGTATGGCAAGCAGAAATATCGGGAAGATCCTTTTCATAATTATTCCTGTCGTAGATTTAAAGTCTTGCAATGCGTAACCGACACGCTTGTCCGGTCCACAACGGAACGCCCGAGGACGGTCAACCCGACAGTGGACGCGACAAATTGGTATTGAAGCCACGCATCTTCATAGAACATGTAATCCTCGATCTGGTCGAGTTCGAGTTTGTAAAAATATTTACCCTGGTCGTTGTCGCTCATGATCGCCCCGGCGCCCCACTCGGTGCCGCGTCCACTGAACTTATCCTGCAAGCGGATGAATAACAGCACGTACTTCAACCTGCGAACCGGGGTCACATTGGCAACGAACATGATCGAACGGTCGCCGTCGCAGGTGCTTCCCCACACAACCTGATTGGTGGACTTCTGAACATAAGTAAAAATATTCGGCGAGGGTGTGAACAGGCTGGGGTCGAGCGGTTCGAGCGTGATCGTCGGGCGGAGCGTCGGAAAAGGCGACGGGGTGCGGGTGGCGGGCGATTGCGTCAATCCGGGGTCAAGCGTCGAAGGGATATCCGTCGGCGCTTCAGTATTCAGGGTAAAAGGGTCTCGCGTGGAAGTTGGTGAGGGGATGAGCGTGACGGTCGGCATGGGTGTGTCTGACGGTCCCACCGTGGGTGTAAACAAAAAAGAAAGATCAAGCGGGACTGCGGAACACCCGGTGATAGCGATGGCTAGGAGAATGATGATGACCTTTTTCATAATTGTGCTGTGCATGAGTTCCTCAAGAGGATTGGCATGGACTATTGTATCAATTGTATCCGGTTTGAAGGAGATTGATTCCAATTTTGACCTTGCTCCCTTGTTTGCCGCCTGCTTCTTTCTGGACCTGAGATCGATTCTCGCCTCGAAATGCGCTCTGCCCGCAAACGGGAAAAACACCCTGCGCCCTATCGAGCGCAGACTAGGGCTCCCATTGCGGCTGCCAATCCGGTTCGGGGTTATCTGTGATCTGCCGCATGGACGATCCGTCTGCGCGCATGATGAATATATCAGCCTGATCGTCGTTGCGCAAAGAATTGAACGCGATCCACTGTCCGTCGGGTGAATAGGAACAAGCCGCGTTGTTGCCGCCGTCCGTTAATTGCTCGGCGGTCTTCGCATCCACGTTGATACGGAATATATCCTTGTCGCCGGCCGGTCCTGCGTAGATGAGAAGGTACCTCCCGTCTGGCGACCAATCCAAACTGCCGCCGATTCCCTGGAGACCGTAGGTGATCTGCCGCACATTCGTACCGTCCACATCCATTAGGAATATTTCGAAGGCATTGGGACTGTCCACCGCCATGGCAAAAGCGATCGTATTCCCATCCGGCGACCAGTCTGCAGAGACAATGGTATTGGGTCCCGCATACAACAGCTTCGGATTTTTGCCGGTATTCTCCACCGTCCACAAAGAGGTCGGTCCATCCGCGGCGCGATTGGCAAAGAGAATCGTGTTTCCATCGGGAGAAAAACTTGGTGAAAACACGTTGCCGATATTTTCGGTAAGGCGTATCAAGCGCGATCCGTTGAAGACAAACAAGAAGAGATCGAACACACC
>DNDO01000135.1:0-8157 GCA_003484265.1 Anaerolineae bacterium | reverse complement strand
GTCCCATCGGCGTTGACCATGCACAGTTGATTGAAGTCGCCTCGGGTGCAGGTAAAGATAATTCGCCCAATGTGTTCCTTCGTCGGTTTGGGAGGAGGCGTGAAAGTTGGTAAGGGTGTGGGAAGTTCGTTATCAGAGATACTGATGTCCCCCAAATTGACAGATGTTGACGGAAGCAAGAGGCAAATGCCGATCACGCCAGCCACAATCATCAGGCCGATCGGCAGATGAAATCTGCGTGGAGTATTCCGTCTCGTAAAAATACGCCGCTGGGACATACAAGGATTTTACATCAGAGTTCGTTCCCGACAATACTGGCTAAACTTAACGTACGCTTCGGTCATGGCTTGGATAAGGCACCTAACGGTTCAAGCCCTATTTAAGGCTCAAAAGAACGCAGATTTCAACCTGATTTTCCTAACAATACAATCTAGTGTGTGACTGTCGCCTTAATTTACTCGCCAGCCAATGCCTTCACCAACTCCCTGCAAAAATCGGGAATATCAGCGACCACACGCCCCCACACCAGATTGCCATCACGGAAGGCGGGTTCGTCCGCCCACGTGCCGCCAGCATTGAGAATATCATCCTTGATGCCGAGCGAGCCCGTTGCACTTCCACGAATGATCTTGGCGGAGATGGCGATTAACCCGCCGTGACAGATGATGCCGATAATCTTGCCTTGCTTATCCATCGCACTGACAAGATCGGTCACAGCCGCGTAACGGCGTAATTTATCAGGCGCCCATCCACCTGGCAGGATCAACCCATCCAATTCATCAGCATTGAGAGTCTTGATCTCAGTATCCGGCTGGATCTTCAATCCTCCCTTTCCCTGTAACGGTTTGAGATCGAGCGCGGCAGTCAACACCTGCGCGCCTTCCTCCTGCAGCCGCATCATCGGGACATAATATTCCAAATCTTCCACGTCCGCGGCAACAAGCGTGGCGATTTTCTTTCCTTGTAATTGCATGGCATATCCTTTCCAATCCAAAAGGTAGTCTGGATATTTTACCCTCTAAGGTCAATTACAAGATAACAGGGGATGAATCGATCTATGGAAACAATGTTAAGGATGGCAATGTTGGTAGAGGAGGTATTGTAGGAACACTCGTTGGAATCAATGGTGGAATGGTCGGAAGCGGCGGGTTTGTAGGTAAGACAGGCGGGATTGTAGGTAAGACTGGCGGGATTGTTGGTAAAAGCGGTGATGTCGTAGGTGAGCCTACCGTGGTGGGAACAGATGTCGAAGGCGAAGCAGATGTCGGCGTAGAGGAAGCGCGAGGCGTCAGTGTGCCAGCGGGAAATGTTGCAGTAATTGTCGCAGCGGTTGATGTATTTGGCGGAATGTAATATGTCATTGTCGGCACTGGTGTATTGAGACCAGCCTGCAGTGTGGAAATACGATCCTGCGGGAGACCGGTCGCAGGAATATCGGCTATCAGTTGGTCAAGGATGTTTTCATTGACTGGCTTCACAAGGAATCCATCTGGGTCCGTTTGGTAATCAGCTTGGGACGTGGCTCGAATCGAGAAGGGCAGGTAGCCGCCCGTGTCTTTTCCATCTGAGTTTGCAATTCCAAAACCCGGGTAAAGAAATATCAATACAACTGCCGCTGAAAAAAAGAATACACCTGCTATATTCAATCTGTTAAAGGTGCTGCGTTTCGTAAATGTGGAATTTATGAGTTTTCCTGGCTTCATATATCCACCATGTTGTTTGCTTTCAAAAGCTGCGTGAATGCTTCAACAATTTTCGGGTCGAAGTGAACTCCACTCTGACTTTTCAAATACGCAACCACTTCCTTGCGGGGCAACGCCTTACGATACGGGCGGTCGCTGATCAACGCGTCCCATACATCCACGATCGCAAATATCCTGGCAGATATCGGAATCTGCTCTCCCTTTAGCCTCTGTGGGTAACCGGAGCCATCCCACTTTTCATGATGGCAGACGGGAATAGCGAGTGCAGGCCGAAGATAATCAATCTTCTTCAACATATCATAAGCATCCCGCGGATGCCTCTCGATGATCCTCCTCTCGTCTTCTGACAACGGTCCTTCCTTGCGAAGGATCGCATCAGGCGTACCCATCTTGCCAATGTCATGGAGAAGTGCGCCTCTACGAATATTGACCAACGCCTGCCCTTGAATTCCCATTGCCACCGCCAATCGGACGGTAAGCTGGGTCACGCGGTCCGAATGCCCTTCCGTCTCTTTATCCCTCAGTTCCAGCGCCTTCGCCCAACCTTCCAGCGTATCATCATACGACTTCAGCAACTCCCTCTGGGACAGACTTAAACTTGCCACCATTGAATTGAACGATTCAGCAAGGACTGCGACCTCATCATTCGACTCTGGAGCAACCGTAACATTAAGATCGCCTTCAGCGACCCTCACAGATGCATTCACCAATTGAAGCAGTGGTTTTGTTATTCGATTCGCCAGATTGATACCCACCAGAATTATCAAAAAAATGGCTGCCGCCACCAATAAGAAGATCTGCCAGCGTGATGTCATCGAGACTTCGACCAACGGATTGCGGCTTAATGCCACACCCAGAACTCCAATCTCATGATCATTACGTATCTCGAATACCCCAAGAATTTCAGCGAACGAGATATTGGATGATACAAAATCGCGTCTAATACTGCCGCTATCCTTGATCGAAACGGTCTCCAGAGCCGCCTCGCTTGAAAGTCCTCTGGGATCCGGCAGCGTACTGGCAAGAACATCTCCTGACGAATTATAAAATGTGATCTGGGCAAAAGTTTTGGCACGCATATCAGTTGCCAAATTTTCCAGAGACTCTCCCACCAGGACAACACCTGCAAGGTTTCCTTGAGAATCATATATCGGACCGGAGATATACAGATAATCACCACCATCGGTCCTGACGAGTTCAGCGAACTTATCGCCCCTTAAATCGCTTGTTTGATTTAGAACATTTTGGACAAAGTTGAGTTCTGAAAAAAGGGACTGACGGCCGGTGGAAAAATCATACTCTTCGGGGTTGCCATCCTTGCGATGACGAATGGATAGGATATGGTTGCCATTTTTATCAAGGAACTCCACTGCTTCACGCTGGTCATTAGCCACAACCCCCAAGGTAAGTGTCCTTAGTTTGTTTGGGTCATTTTCAAGGATCGCCTCAGACACGCCCTCCAGGCTGGATAATAATCGTAGAGATTCCAAAAATTGCATTTCGTGATTGACGACCAATTCAGACGATATTTTCCCCGCTTCAAACAATTGTTTAGTGAAACGTTCCTCCACGTTCTCGACCACCAACTGCGTAATGATATAGGCAGCCGCAACTGCCAATATCAAGGACAACACCAGGTAGGGGATGGTGATCTTGGTCCTTAATGGTACGCCTCCCCGCAAATTCGTATTCTGATTAGCGAAAAACATATTCCGATCTTTCATTCATGGGAGACATGACGAATTGAACAGGATTCGGTTAGCAAACCAGACAAACCAAACCTATCACTTCTGATGATTGAGATAGATATCCTGAAGTATATTTTGACGAATGTTTTATGGGGCTATCAACTTGGCAAGGTAATGAAATTGCAACAGAAACCGCAGTAAAGAGCGGAATAGATCGGGATATTTATTATCCAACAGTTGGATTAGTTATTATTTTGAAGAGGCCGCGTTTTCTCAGTTCTTATTTTTTCCCTGCGCAAATACATTTCAGTATCTGCCCGCCGCAGGAGTTCGTCTATGGAGCAGGGGTCCTTCACATCATAATGGGCCAGACCGATGGTCGCTGAAAGTGTCCACGGTTTCTTTTGAGCCTCATTGAACCGTTGAATTAGTTTATTGAACCGCATCTTGATCACTTCGATATCGTCCTGCGAAGTACCCACCGGCAGCAATACGAATTCATCCCCACCCATCCTTGCGATAATATCGGACTCTCTGTAATTATCCTTAAGCAATTTTGCAAATGTCTTTAAAGCCTGGTCCCCCTCGGAGTGACCGTATGTATCGTTGATCTTCTTGAAGTAGTCAAGATCGATGTACATTAGATACAATCCCATCTGTGAGCGTGAAGCCATCTTCAACAGCTGTTCAGCCAGCATGAAGAACCCGCGGCGGTTATTTAGACCGGTGAGGTCATCCGTCACGGTCAATGCCCTGAGTTCAGTCTCGACCCGCTGGCGTTCCATCAGACCCAGCTTGATCGCGATGGGCGTTACGACGAGTGTGACCAGGATCGCATCCACCGTGCCGATGATCAGGAGGTCGATCGACAAATGCTGGTACCAGACAAATCCCTGAACGATATTCACCAGCAGGGTGAGGACGATCGCGATCCCCATCGCCAACCAAACCAGATTCCATGGATTTTTAGGGACGAGCCTTGCTGCGATAGTTTTCAAGAGCTGCGATATGATAATGTCTCTCCAATAGGCGGTCTGGCCGCCTTGTGCATTATGTTAATTGACATGCCGCTGATCCACTAGGGTACGGTATACGTGATGACCAGGCGTGGGCGCCGGTTGACCGTGCCATGTTCCTTTGAATTATACTGGATTGAATTGTCATCATTGTTATCTGCCCAGATCATCAAGCCGTAATTGGGGTAAATGTTGCTGACCCACAATTGCACCAGGTAGGTCACATTCAGCGTGAAGAGGCAATCATCGTTGTTCGGAGTGAAATAGTTATATCGAATGTTCTGGTTCACATCACCGCCGGAGGAAGTCCACGGTGAGTTCCAGGTTACGGTTCCTTCCAGCCAATCAGTCGTGATCCTGTAGATGCGGTGCCTCGAACTGCTTGCCTCGTCGTTGGCATAAATATACAGGTTCGCACTGGTGACTGTGGCGTTGGACGGGATGCTGCTCAGGTCGAATTTCAGCAGGCTGCGTTCCCGCTGGTTGTCGTCATTGTCTCCGTTGACTCTCAGGGTGGCGCTGCTGCCGTAATTATTATTACGGTTGTCTTCATCGATAAAGGAATCGGCGATCGGCGCCAGTCCGGTGGTGGTCAGAGGCGCACAGGCAGGGACGAACGTATTGCCGATCCTGTCGAGGAAACTATTGCCTGTCGAACTGTTGCCGCTGATGGTGACAGAGATCTGATTATTATTGCCGCCGTCCGATTCCCGGGTGGATACAAAGTTCTGGGGGTCAGTCTCATGTATCACATATGATCCGTTCGGTACGGCGCTGAACACATAACTTCCAGCAGAATTGGTGACCGCGGTTGTGCAATCCACACCCAGGGTACACACTCCATCGCTAAGTTGTAACAAAATCCCAGCCAGACCAGGATCGGGATCATTGAGATTCCCGTCACCGTCCACGTCGTAGCGCACCTGCCCGCTGATGGTTGATGTGATGGGTGTATCGAGGAACCGGTGTCCAATGGAGTTCGTCCCTGCTGCCAGCGTGAGAGGGATCTGGTTATCGTTTGCGCCAGCCGAGTCGTTTGTCGAGGCGTAGCCGGGCGGGTCGGTTTCGACAAGCGTATAGTTGCCGGGCGGAACAGCATTGAAAGTGAAGAAGCCGCCACTGGTCGATTCTGCAGTAGGGCAGGTTGATCCAACGACACAAACACCATTGGAAAGGTTTATTATCACGCCGGAAATGCCAGAATCCAGGTCGTTCAGATCGCCGTCGGCATCCACGTCATTGCGCACCTGCCCGCTGATGATCAGGTCGGTCGTGAAGAAGTAATCGGCATTCGCGGCAGGTCTGACATCACAGGCATTTTTGATGCTGTCTTTGACGCGCAGGCGGAACTGCGAACCGGGCTTCCAATCCTTATCGGTTGTATCGATGATCAGTGTCGCAGTGTAAGTCTGCGGATCGTAATTGACCTGCAGGATGGGCACGTCCCCGCCAAGAGTGAGGTTATCGATGTTGTTATCGAAATTGCCCTTATCGAGGACACTGCCGCCACCGTAGGTGATCATCGGCTGGTTGAATGTGACCGTCAGCGTTGTGGTGGTGAGGGAGACGCCGGTAGTGCCGTCCGCTGGAACAGTGCTGACGACAAAGTTGGCTCCTCCGATGCAACTCGGCGTATCCCGGAAGAAATGACCGCTGGAATTACTGCCCACCGGCAACGTGAATGGAATCAGGTCATCATCTGGCGGAGCGGAGTCGACCAGCCCGGAGAACCCGGGGAGGTTGGTTTCTTGAAGAGTGTAACTGCCGGGCGCAAAGCCGTTGAACGTGAAGATGCCGTTCACATCCGTTGTTGTCGTGCCGCAGGATACCCCGCATGCGCCGCCCGTCAATTCGACCGGCACACCGTAGAGACCCTTGAGATCAACGCTGTTTTGCACAACACCTGTGATATAGGCTTCCGTCGTGAACAGGACGAGAACATCGCCTGTCATCCTGGTGCCGCACGGATTCTTCAAGGTATCCTTGATCTTCAAGCGATATTGGGACCCCGCCTGCCAATCGGCATCCGAGGTGTCGATCGTCAACGTGGCGGTGGAGGTATTCGGGTTGTAGGTGACATTCGTGATATCCACATGCCCGCCCAGGGATATGTTGTCGATATTGTTATCAAAGTTTCCTTTGTCCAGCACACTGCCGCCGCCTTCCGTACTCATCGGCTGATCGAACGTGACAGTCAGGGTGGTCGTACCCAGCGTGACTCCTGTTTGTCCATTGGATGGGTTGCTGCTGAGGACCGTCGGGGCGGAACAGGAGGCGGGGATATCCACAAACGAATGACCATTCGAGTTGGTACCGGCAACGACGGTCAGCGCGATCACATTGTCGTTGGGTCCGTCGGAATCACTGACCGAAGTGTAGCCGGGCAGATCCGTCTCCGTGAGGCTGTAGATGCCGGCAGGGAAGCCGTAGAACGCAAAGTCGCCATTGAGATCGGTGGTGGTGGTACCGCAGGTGCCGCCGCAGCTTCCGCCTGCCAATGTTACCGTCACACCGTAAATGCCCTTGCCATCAAGATCGTTCGTTACCCTTCCAGCGATCTGAATCTGGGTCGTGAAACTCCGGACAACATTGTTCTGTGATGTCCCGCAGGAATTCCTGATGTTCTTGATGGTCAAATTAAAGAGTGTGCCTGCCTGCCAATCCGGATCGTTCGTATCGATCGTCAGTGTTGCCACGAATGTAACAGGATTATAGGAAACGCCGGTTACCGTTACTTCCCTGCCATTGGCTTGATTTTTAAGTTCATACTTGCCCGGATCCAGCACATTATCCGCACCGCTGGTCTTCATGGGTTGATTAAAGGTGACGGTTATGGTGCTGGTGCTGAGCGGCACATTGGTTGCGCCATTGGCAGGATTCGTCGCAACGACAAAGCCGTTCGTCGGGTCAGGCGCGGAACAGGATGCCGGGTTGGCATGGTCGAGGAATACGTTACCAAAGGAACTGGATCCTCCAGAAATGATCACATCGATCTGGTTATTATTGGGCGGACTTGAATCTGCCGTGGAAATGTAATTCGCGGGGTCGGTCTCGACCAGTACGTACGATCCATCCAAGATATTGGGGAAGAAGAAATTCCCGCTGGAGTTCGTAAGGCTCACAGGGCAGGTGCTGCCCAGTGTGCACGAGCCGGTATCCAATTCGATCTTGACATTTGCCAGGCCTGCATCATTGTCACCTAGATTGCCATCACCGTCCTCATCGTCCCGCACCTGTCCTGATATGAACGCATTCCCAATGATCTGTACTGATGTAACAAGCGTATCGCTATCGACGATGGGAGTTGCTCCAAAGAACGCCTGGGCTGTCGCGGTATTTGAAACTGCGCCCGCGCTTCCGTCCGCGCTCGTCACCTGATAGGCGCTTGTCGCCGTGCAGGTGGTGGAGACCGTGGGAGCCAGGGTGGTCACCGGACAGGTGACAGGAATGGCAAATGAATCATCTGTGACGGTCAATCCTGTCTGCGTGACGTTACCCGTGTTGGTGACGACGAACTGGTACCACACTTGGT
Source organism: Anaerolineae bacterium (assembly GCA_003484265.1). Taxonomy (GTDB): domain Bacteria; phylum Chloroflexota; class Anaerolineae; order Anaerolineales; family Villigracilaceae; genus Defluviilinea. The sequence goes on along the minus strand of DNDO01000135.1, from coordinate 218 downwards.
CGCCCTGGGTGATGGAGGAGGTTGAGTCATTATCGACATAGGATGCCACCGACTTCACGATCGTGATCTCCAGATCCTGCGGTAGGGAAACATTCTCGGTATCGTTGCCGGTCACATCCGGACCGCTGGGCGGCGTGCCAGTAACTGTGGCTGTATTCGCCTTTGTACCGGCATCCACGTCGGCTTGTGTCAGCGTGTACAGCACAACCTTTACCGCG
>DNDO01000134.1 GCA_003484265.1 Anaerolineae bacterium | reverse complement strand
CACTGGAACCCGCCCGGCCGTGCGCCGACGATGGCGTCGACTGGACAGGCGTCCAGACACAAGGTGCAGGCGACGCAACGCGCCTCATCGATTCGGGCGAGGGTCGGCTCGGGGCGTCGGGGGGCGGGGTAGGCCTCCGCCAGATGCCAGAGCTCCAGTCGTTCCAGCAACTGATCGCGGGTACGGGTTCCGCCCGGCACACAACGGTTCGGGGGAGCGGTTCCCGCCGCCAAGGCTTCCGCGTACGGCCGGCAGCCGGCATAGTCGCACTGGCCGCATTGAGTTTGGGGCAGCAGCGCGTCAAGCGTCGTCGCCAGATCGGCCTGTGCGGCCACCGGGCGGCGCGCCAGCCAGGGAAGAGCCATGCCCAGGCCCGCGAACAGTCCGGTCAATGCCAGCAGTGCGAGCCAATTCATCGGCTAGACCTTCACCAGTCCGTTGAAGCCCAGAAAGGCCAGCGCGATCACGCCCAGTGACACGAGGGCAATCGGCAGGCCCCGGAATGGGGCGGGCACTGCGGCCGCCGCCAGATGCGCGGTGAGCGCGGCAAAGGGAATGAGGACCAATGCGGCGCCGCCTGCCGTCCCCATTCCCATTCCCAGCGCCGATCCCAGCGATCGGGGGGGCGGGGCCAGGACCAGCGCGATTCCCAACAAGGTCCAGTAAAGGCTCAGCCATGGATCCGTTCGCCCTGCGCGGTGGACCGCGCCCGATTGCCGGCGCAGCATCAACGCAGCGGCCTGCGCCAGGAGCGCGGTTAGCCCCATGACGAGGGGCAGCCGGAGCACTTCCCATCCTTGGGGGTGGAGCCAGAGCACGTCCAGCAGATAGCTCAGCGCGCTGACCACAGTCAGCAGCGGAATGCCAAGCAGGCAGCCGATCACGACCTGCTCCAGCCGTGCCGGTGCCGCCAGGGCCAGACTCACCCCCAACCCCAACGCGAGTGTCGCATTCTGTAACAGGGCGGTGGCAACGAAAGGGGTGGTCCAGTTATCCATCAGGTCCGTATCGGATGGCGGTGATGACGGCGGTCATTCCGAGATCGGGTTGCCGCAGCAGGATGCTGACGACAATGGCATAGGCGACGATGGAAATGGCGCTGCCAGGAACGCCGTGCTCGCCGAGCTTCAGCGAGAACATCCAGGCGGCGAAAATGGCGAAGGTGGGCTTGAGGAACTCGGAGGGCTGCAGCGACAGGGGCCCGACCGAGAGCCAGCGCGTCGCGCCCTTGATCTCCGCGCCATAAACCAGCGTCAGGGACGTCAGGCCGAGGAAGAGCAGGAACAGCAGCACGCCCAGGCGGCGCACCTGCTTCGGCGCCAGCATGGAAATGCCGATGACCACCGCGAGCGCGGCCGGCAGCATCACGTAATGCTGGCGTACCATGTGGAAGCTGTCGAGGCCGATGCGGGTGGCGACCGCGGGGCTGGCGGCGAGCACCAGGATCGCGCCCATGAACATCAGGATGCCGATGGTGGCCAATGTCCAGCGGTCGACGGTCCACCACCACAGGCCCAGGATGCTGCGATCGGCGCGGCTGAAATTCGTCATGCCGCCCCCTTGCCGCTGCTGCGGGCGGCGAGGCCCAGCACCTGCTTGCGGAAATGATCGCCGCGGGCTTCGAAATTCGCGTACTGGTCCCACGAGGCGCAGGCGGGCGACAACAGCACGACGGCGCCCGGCTTGCGGTCGCGCTGGGCCTGTGCCTGGGCGGCGGCGACCGCCTTGTCCAAGGTGCCGCATTGAGTGGACGGCACCGCCTTGCCGAGCTGGCGCGCGAACAGGGGTGCTGCCTCGCCGATCAGATAGGCGTGGCGAATGCGCGGGAAGAACGGCTCGAGGCCGGCAAGGCCGCCTTCCTTGGCCTGGCCGCCGATGATCCAGTAGATGTCGTCGTAGCAGACGAGTGCCTTGGCGGCGGCATCGGCGTTGGTCGCCTTGCTGTCGTTGACGTAGCGAACGCCGGCGATCGTGGCGATCAGCTCCTGGCGGTGGGCGAGACCGGGATAGCTCTTCAGGCCCGCGACGATGTGGGCGCGGTCCAGCCCCATCGCCCGCGCCGCCAGATAGGCGGCGGCGGCGTTCTGCCAATTGTGGCTGCCGGGCAAGGTCGAGATCGCCGTCAGGTCCGCAACCTCGATGGCCGCGCCGCCAGTGCGGTCGACCAAGCGGCCGCCTACCGCGTCGACGCCGCCCTCGACCTCGCGCACGACCGAGATCGGGATCAGCTTGCGGCCCGCCTTGCGCAGCTTCGCGAACAGGTCGCGGCAGAATTGGTCATCGACGCCAAGGACGCCGACGGAACTGCGACCCTTGGGCCGCAGGATCAGCGCCTTGGCGTCGATGTAGCCATCCATCCCGCCGTGGCGAGACAGGTGGTCCGGGGAAATGTTGAGCAGGATGGCGACGTCGCACATCGGCGTCGGCATCAGTTCCAGCTGATAGGAGCTGAGCTCAAGCACGTAAATGCCGTCGCCGGGCAAAGGTTGCAGCGACAGCGCCGCCTGGCCCAGGTTCCCGCCGACCTCGATCGTCTTGCCCGCTTGGCGCAGGATGTGCGCGATCAGGGTCGTTGTGGTCGACTTGCCGTTGGTGCCGGTGATGCCGATGACCCGCATCGACGTCGAGGGGGTACCATAAAATTGGTCCGCCAAGGCGCTGGCCTGCCCGGCCAGATCCGGAATCGGGACCAATGGAACGGACAGATCCGGCAATTGCGATCGCCCCTGTGCGGGATCGAAGGCCACGGCAGCAGCGCCTCGCCGGACGGCCTCCTCAGCGTAGTCGAGGCCGTGTCGGGACAGTCCGGCGCAGGCGAGGAACAGGTCGTTCGGCTTGACGGCGCGCGAATCGAGCGTCAAACCACCGATGCGGATATCATCCCCTACCGTTGCCGTCGACACACCCCATGGTGTCAACAAGCGATTCAGCGTCCAGTTCACCGTCCGCGCGCTCACCCCAGCTCCTCCGGGCTCGCCGCCGAATGCACCAGGCCGGTGCCATCGGGGAGGTCATCGGGCGGAATCTCCATCAGCCGCAGGGCGCCGGCCATGATGCGTGCGAATACCGGAGCGGCCACGGCACCTCCGTAGTAGGCGCCGGCACTGGGTTCGTCGATCACCACCACGGCGACGAGTCGCGGGCGGCTGGCCGGGACATACCCCGCGAAGACGGCCTGATACCGACGTTCGGAATATCCGCCGACCCCAGCCTTTCGAGCAGTGCCGGTCTTGCCAGCCACGCGGTAGCCGGGCAAAAGCGCCAGGGAAGATTCGCTTTCAAGCGAAACGGTGAGCATTTGTGTAAGCGTGCGTGCCGTCTGCTCCGAGATGGGTGACCCTGCATATTGTGAAGGTACGTTGTATTGATGCCCGTCCCTCAGCATGGCGTAAAGCATGTGCGGCGTGACCATCTTCCCGTCATTCGCAATGGCGGAGACTGCCATGAGCATTTGCATCGGTGTCACGGTGACACCTTGACCAAATGCGTTCGTGCCGAGATCAACAGGATACCAATCCGAATCGCCCGGAACTTTGAGCCTGCCCATCGCTTCGCCGGAAAGATCCACACCTGTAGGGTGACCCAGTCCAAAGTGTTCCATATAGGAATAAAATGTCGGCGAGCCCATTTGTGTGGCGATCCATGCCATGCAGACGTTCAACGAGTGTTGCAGACAGCCGGTCATATCCTGCTGTCCCCATGCCTGACGATCCCAGTTTTGGATGGTAATACCGCCTACGTTGATCGAGCCGGTGTCGACAAAGGAGGTTTGAGGGGTAACAGCACCTGTATCGAGCGCGGCTGCCATGGTTAGCACTTTTACGACCGAACCAGCTTCGTATGCCATGCCAATGGAACGATTATATTGACTTCCATTGTCATAGACCTGAAAGTAATCTGTGTAGTTGTTCAGGTTCATCCGCGGTGTGGTCGCCATCGCAAGGATCTCGCCGGTCTGCGGGTCCATGACGATGATCGCGCCGTTCTTAGCCCCATACTCAATTAGAGACTCATCCAGGATGTTCTCCACCTTCGCCTGAAGGTCGCGGTTTAACGTAAGTACAAGTGTAGTGCCATTCGGCACTTTGGGAATATCGATGGCTTTGTTGGGGTCGCGCGGCACCCACACTTGCACGGGATTGCCTGCAAGAAGGTCGTTGTATTTTTCTTCGATACCAAAGTACCCGCGCCCGTCTCGTGTCACGAAACCGAGCACGTTCGATGCCAGGTTCTGTTCAGGGTAACTGCGCTGGTAATGTGGCTTGAACCCCAGACCATCTAAACGGTTATCTTCTGCGTCCTCTAATTGTTGAAGGACTTCTTGTAATGCAGTGACCGTTTCGGCATCCACGTAGTCTTTTATCACGATGTATGTCCATGACTCAGGGGAATCGGTGAGCTTGTCATAAACTTCCTCGAAGGTCATGTCCATGTATGTGCCCAAAACATAAGCCATCGCGTCGACATCTTTCATATCGTTCAGGCTGACGCCCACTTCATAGACGGTACGATTACCTGCCAGCAGGTGACCCTGCCGATCGTATATCTCGCCGCGCTCTGGGTGAAACATCTGGAACTCGCCCGCATACAAGTCGCCTTGTGAAAGGAAAAGTTTTGCCGCTTCGCTATTTTGAATGCGGAACATCTGAACGATGATCGCAATGCTTACAACAAGAAGTCCCACGGCAAGCACCGTTGAACGGGCAATGTATTGCTGTCTCATGGCGCTGCTCCAAACTTGATGCGCTCGTCTAGCCACTCAAGCAGGGATTCTGTATAGTCCTTGGGAACGCGATACGCCGGGGTGGTTATGTCAACAGCCGCAAGCAGTATTTCCGGTTCAGGGGCAACATAACCAGGCACAAAAACATAATCAAGTTCACCAGGTTTGACCGGGCGGTATCCCAATTCGAGGGCACGCCGCTGCATCGTAGTGGAGGAGGTCAATCCCGCAAGTTCAGTTTCGAGATCGGCGTTCGAGCGTTGGATGGCGGTGATGCCGAGACGAAGTTCCTGGATTTCACGTCCTGCCAGCGCGGCGCGAGCAGTTACGTCAAGATAAAGCGCGGAGACCAACGCAACAACAATCACCGCAAGCAAAAACGCGCCCACATACTGACGTTGTACGCGCCAGGGGGCTTGTCTGTAAGCATGTATGATTCTTGTTGCCTGTATCTGCATCACGACCTTTTCTATTTGGGCGATTTATCGGTCGGTGACATTCGCGTGGAATGTCGTTATATTTTTTCGGCAATGCGGAGTTTCGCACTGCGCGCTCTCGGATTGTTTTTCGTTTCTTCTTCCGAGGGCCTGATCGGTTTTCGATTGACCTCTTTTACGATCGCCTTGCGTTCGGTTTCATATATCTGTTCGTAAGGCGGATTTACCAATTCCTTGCTTTGTTCTCTAAAAAATTCCTTGACGATCCGATCTTCCAACGAATGGAAGGAGATCAATGCGAGCCTTCCCGACGACCTTAGGCTTGCCACTGCCTGGGGAAGCACTTCCTGAATGGAAGTCAGTTCGTTGTTGACAACGATACGCAAGGCTTGAAACGTTCTCGTCGCGGGGTGGACGCGGTCTCCTTGTCGGGGGGAAACGGCTTCTATTGCTGCGACCAGTTCACGGGTCGTGTGAAGCGGTCTTTTATCCACAATTGCTCGCGCTATTTTTCGTGAGTTTCGCTCTTCGCCGAATTCGTAGATCAAGTCTGCGAGTTCCCGTTCGTCGAATGTATTTACGATGTCGGCGGCTGTCTGTAGCGTATGCGGTCCAAATCGCATATCGAGCGGGGCATCATGCATAAAGGAGAAGCCTCTTTTGGCTGTATCGAACTGCATTGACGATGCACCGAGGTCGAGCACGATGCCGTCCACTGAGTCCCATTGAAGGTTCTTCAATTGCGAGGATAGAGTCGTGTAGGAGGCTTGCGCCAGATGAATGCGCGGCTCGTGAGGAGCCAAGGTCTCACGAGCGATCGCCAATGCCTGTGGGTCTACATCGAGACCCAACAGTTGCCCATCTGGCGCAGATGCCTCCAAAATGCCGCGAGCGTGTCCGCCCGCGCCCAGGGTCCCATCCACGTAACGCCCGCCTTGCCGGGGTTGCAACGCGTGTATAATCTCTTTGTAAAGTACTGGCAGGTGCGGCGAGTCATTCATAATCGGCGACCAAGGTCGTTATTATGACGACGAATTATCTTTTGAAAGGTCAAGTGTGGAGAAGCGCTGTTCGTTGGCTTCCACATCCTGCAGATTGTCCATTTGGGCTGCCCAATTCGCAGGGGTCCACACTTCAAAGTATTCGCCCTGCCCCGCAACCGTGAGTTCTCCGCTTTCGATCTGGAGGAAACCACGCAAGTTCTGCGGAACAAGGATACGCCCTACCTTATCCACCTCGACTGGATAGGCGTTCGAAAGAATTAGGCGGCGCAGCATGCGTGCTGTGGCATCAGCGAGGTTCATGTTATTGATGCGCTCATAAACCTGCTTGAAGTAAGCATCTGTCATCACCATCAGACATTTATCGAAACCTTGTGTGATGAAGGCGCCAGCCGCCAGCAAGTCGCGATAACGCGCCGGAACCATCAGGCGACCCTTATCATCAAGATTATGCTGGAACTGGCCTAAGAACATTTGTGCTATACTTCCTTTAACTGGTGAACGCCGGGAGTTCCGGCGTTCCTACCACTTTGTACCACTTTCTCCCACATTATACGCTGTTTGAGGGAAAAATCAAGTGGATGACTTCATTTTTTCAAAATACAGGACTTTTTAACCACCATATAATGGTCATTTCTACGCCTTTTACGTTCCTCGAAGCCACAAATTGGCAGGACTACTCTCTCCTCGATAGCGGTGATGGTTTGAAACTCGAACGCTTCGGAAAATATGTCTTCGCACGTCCTGAATCACAGGCGATGTGGAAGCGTTCACTTGTCTCTGAATGGAAGAATGCGGATGCGGTCTTTCAACCCACAGGCGAGGAAAGCGGTGGTCACTGGAATTTCAAAAAGAAATTGGATGAGAAGTGGGAGATGAAATATCAGGACTTAAAATTTTGGGCAATGACCACGCCCGGGCGACATCTCGGCGTTTTTCCAGAGGTTGCCGCGCATTGGGATTGGTTCAGAAACCTAATCAGCCACAGAGTTCACAGTGAAAAGAGAGAAACCAACGTCTTAAACCTATTTGGATACACGGGACTTGCCACACTTGCCGCCGCATCTGCCGGAGCCAAAGTGACTCACGTGGACGCCTCAAAAAAATCTGTAAGCTGGGCGCGCGAAAACCAGGCATTATCCAGGCTGTCGGAAAAACCCATCCGCTGGATCGTGGAGGATGCGTTGAAATATGTCCAACGCGAGGCGAGGCGCGGAGTGAAATATGACGGCATTATCCTCGATCCGCCCAAATTCGGTCGCGGCCCAAAAGGCGAGGTCTGGGAAGTGTACAAATCTCTGCCGACATTGCTTGAAGCCTGCCGCGAATGTCTGAGCAACGATCCGTTGTTCGTTGTCAACACCGTTTACGCGGTGCGTGCTTCGGCTGTCCATATCGCGCAAGCGATGGAAGATATGATGACGAATGACTTCGGGGGAAGAGTCGATATGGGAGAGTTGGTCACACGGGAACAATCCGCGGGGAGATTATTGTCACAGGCGGTGTATGCAAGGTGGGAAAAGTAATAACTTCATTTATAACAAATGGAAAAAGTGTCATTCATCCTTAATCCTCCCTAACCTTTTCCTAGACAAATCCATTTGTGCATGGGAAAATCTAATACAAGAAAATTTGCACCAAGGAGTTTGGCATGAGCCCCGATAAGAAAAGCAAACGTCAGGAACGACGCGAAAAAATAAAACAGAAGGAAGCGCGAAGCCGTCTGATCACAATCGGTATTATCACGCTGGGCGCGGCACTGCTGGTATTCGCATTCCTCTACCCAACGCTCAGACCCATCGCGGAAGTGGTATCAGTCAATGCTGATCTGCCCGCCACATATAACGACAACACCATGGGCGATCCAAACGCTCCGATCATGGTTGAAGAATTCTCCGATTTCCAATGTCCGTTCTGTGAACGCTTCCACGAACAGACCGAGGCGTTATTAAAGCAGTATTACATAGACACCGGCAAGGTATTGTTTGTCTATCGTTCCATGGGCAATTGGGTCAGCCAGAACATTGGCGGCGCAAGGACGGAATCTCAGGATGCAGCGATTGCGGCTTATTGCGCCGGCGACCAGAATATGTTCTGGCAGATGCACGCGCACCTGTTCGGCAACGTGCTTGGCGAGGATGTGGGATCGTTCACCGACAAACGTCTTGCGGCTATTGCTGAGACCTCAGGGCTCAACATGAGTGAGTTCAACGCCTGCTACGACAGCGGAAAATACAAAGACCGCACGCAGGAAGACTACGATGCAGGTCTTGCCGCCGGTGTGAACGGGACGCCCAGTTTCCTCATGACATGGGTGGTCAACGGCGAGACAAAAACCAAGAGGATCGATGGCGCACAACCATTCAGTACTTTCCAGGTGGAGTTGGAAGCCATATTGAACGAACTCGGTTTGCAGTCAAACTGAACCAGTAAAAAGGACACGGTGCATGTAACATGCCCGTGTCCTTTTTGATTCATTTATTTATACCGAGTGTATAATGACTTGAAATGATTTCATCATTGATCGAGAACCTATGACGAAAGTCCGCTTCGCTCTCACCCTGAACTGCCTCATCTTAATCAGCCTGATCGTCACTTCATGCAGCGGCATCCCCACCCTGCCCAACCTCATTGCTCCAACACCAACAACAGAAACAAAAACAGTGATCCAGCAGGCAGCTCCCGTTGCCCTGGTTGAAACAGACCCGCCGCTCGAGACTGTTATTGGACATCTTTCACCCGTCACATTCTTTTTCAACCAGGGAATGAACAAAGTCTCCGTTGAATCCGCTTTGAGTGGTTTGCCCGACGGCACATTCACATGGACCGACGAAGCGACTCTGGTGTTTACTCCCACACAACCGTATCAACCCAACGCAAAACTTGACATCACCATAGAGAATTCCGTCCAATCTGCCAGCGGATTTGGAATCACCGAGCCTATTCACCTCTCGTTCATCGTCGCGGACTATTTACGAGCGACGAACCTGCTTCCCGAAGCAAACACAACAGATGCGAATGTAGACGCTGCAATCGTCGCCTCGTTCAATCAGCCGGTGGTGCCGCTCGGCGCTGACGCTTCGTCGTTACCATCAGCATTCACCATCCTGCCATCCATCGAGGGACGCGGTGAATGGGTTAATACGAGCACATATATCTTCTACCCTGAACCAGCCATGTTGGGCGGCACGGAATACACTGTCAGCGTGAATGCGAATCTTAACACCGCGTCAGGCGTCGGCCTGGATGGAAGCGTGGTCAATGCGTGGAAGTTTGTCACGGCGCGACCGCGAGTCGTTTCGGTGAGTCCGTCCACTGATGAGTTTCTCCCGCCGAACCCGGAGATCAAACTGACGTTCAACCAACCTATGGACAGGCTGAGCGTGCAGTTGAATTTTCTATTGAGCGGGACGGAAGGTTCGGTGAACGGCGCATACGCGTGGAACGATGATGACACGGAGTTGTCGTTCACGCCTTCGAACGCGCTGACGCGGGGCATTGGATATACATTGAACGTGGGCAGTGGCGCGAAATCAAAGAGCGGATTGGCTCTCGCGGAGGATTACGGCGCAGTATTGCGGTCGTATGATCAATTCGGTGTGTTGAATTCGACCACGAACAATTCGGCAACAACGTTCGAATTCACCGCGCCGCTGGCTGGCGGAAATTACAACAACCTCGTTGACGTTTCTCCTGCGGTGGACAACCTCGACGTGAACGTCTACGAAAATAGTATGAATCTATTCGGCGATTTCACGCCGGACACGGATTATGTTATCGGATTGGCGGAGACGATCAGCGACCAGTGGGGTCAATCTCTCGGCGCACCCTACAGCCTGGATGTGCATACGCCGCCGTTACCGCCTTCTTTCAATCTAAAACTTTTCGGCTCGACGACTGTATTCATCCGCCCGGACGAGCCAGTCCTGTTCGCAGACGCGGTCAATGTGCAAAGCGCAGAAGTGACCGTTGCGCCATTATCGTTTCAGGATTTCTTTTCGCTTCAATCTTCCGAGAGTCTTCGGAACTCGTACACATCGCCGGATGCTGTCACCCGTTCTCAAACATTCTCCATCCTGCCAAGCCGTTCTACAGAAATTGCATTGAACCTGACCCAGGACAATAACCAGCTGCCGCCCGGTCTATACTATGCAAAGATCCTTGCGCCTCAATCAGAGTTCAACCAGCAGAGCATTTATTTCATTGCATCCAGCCATGTGAACCTGACGTTCAAACTCGGCGCGAAAGATGCTCTTGTCTGGGCGGTTGACCTGCCATCTCAGACCCCCATCTCAGGTGCGCCGCTCACGATCTATGATGACGCGGGCAATATCCTGACATCCGGCACAACCGACACGAAAGGGTTATGGCAAGGAGCGGTGGACAAAACCGACGGGCAAATATACGCCATGCTCGGTTCGCCCGGCGACCAGAACTTTAGCCTCGCCGTCAATAATTGGAGCACTGGTCTCGAGGGATGGAACTACGGGTACGCACAATTCGTGCGCCCGCCTCAACATGAGATCTATATGTACACTGACCGTCCAATATACCGCCCGGGGCAGACCGTTCACTATCGCGGGGCTGTTCGACTGGCGTTCAATGGGCGTTATGAATTGCCGTCCATCAATAACATACCAATCGCTTTGGACGAGGCGAATGGATTACGCCTCACAGACATCAATGCGCAACTCTCGCCTTACGGCACCTTCAACGGTCAATTCCAGCTTTCGCCGGATGCATCGCCCGGCTATTACACGTTCTTCAATGAAAGCCTGAATTTCAGCCTTTCGTTCCAGGTGGCAGAATACCGCAAACCGGAGATCAACCTCAATGTTGGGTTCTCCGCCGACGAAACACAACAAGGCGACCCGGCGCAGGGGAACGTCAACGCGCGTTATTTCTTCGACGCGCCTGCCGGAAATGCCGATGTGCATTGGTCGCTGTATTCGAACCGCGGTCATTTTGACCTGCCCGGCTACCAAACGGGACTCGTCGGATATCTCTCCGGCTTGCCGTTTATTGACGGCTTCATCGGGGAGGGAACGGGTCAGACGTCCCCGGACGGGACTCTGTCCATCAGCCTGCCAGACGTCCCTGGGTCTGATTCACTTCAATCTCTCAGCCTCGAAGTCACTGCCACCGACGACTCCGGCCTGCCCGTCAGCGCGCGAAGCGAGATGCTCGTCCATCCCGCAGACTTTTACATCGGTGTGAATCCCGATCAATGGATCGGAAAGGCTAAGGAACCGATTGGCTTCGACGTCCTCACCGTGGATTGGGAAAAGAAACCATTTGGCGATAAGACACTAACGGCAGAGTTCAAGCAGGTGCGTTGGGAAAAACAAACAGACCAATTCGGATTCCCTAACTACATGCCGGTTTATACGCCCGTCTCCGGCACCAGTTTCGCAACAGGAGTAGACGGAAGGGCGCGGCTTTCTTTTATCCCGCCAACACCGGGGACTTTCATGGTGGATGTCTCAGGAAACGGAGCAAAAACACAGGCACTCATCTGGGTGGGCGGTCCAGGGACAGCCGCATGGCCCGACCTCTCGAACCAGCGCGTCGATCTGACAGCGGATAAGGATGCGTATAAGCCGGGAGAAACCGCTAACGTCTTCATTCCAAATCCTTTCGTTACAAATTCACTGGCACTGGTCACCGTCGAGCGCGGACTCGTCTCTCGTGCGGAGGTCGTCACTATCAGCGGGAGCGGTATGGAATACTCATTACCTTTAACAGACGACGACGCGCCGAATGTATATCTCAGTGTTCTCGTGCTCGGGCAGGGGAATGACTTTCGTCATGGGGTGGTCAACCTCCCTGTCGCGCCCGAAGCGCAGGAATTGACGGTACGGTTGTTCACGAACCCATCCGAGGCGGGACCTCGCGAGAACGTAACGTTCGATGTCGTGGTCACAGATAATCAGAAACAACCCGTGCAGGGAGAATTCTCGTTATCGGTCGTTGATCAGGCTGTGCTTGCCCTTGCCGACCCCAACGCGGAGGACATCCTGCCTGCTTATTACAGCGAACAACCTCTCGGCATCGAGACCGGACTTTCCCTTGCGGCGTATACCGGGAGGGATCTGCTATTTCCTGGAGGGCGCGGCGGCGGTGGCGGAGATGGACCGCCTTTCATCCGCGAAGACTTCCCCGACACGGCGTATTGGAATCCCTCGCTCATCACAAACTCCGAGGGGCGCGGACAGGTAACAATGACCCTGCCCGACTCACTGACCACCTGGCAGGTGGATGTGCGCGGACTAACAATTGACACAAAGGTCGGGCAGGCGGAGACGCAGATCGTCTCGACCAAGCCTTTGTTGATAAGACCCGTCACGCCGAGATTTTTAGTGAGCGGCGACCATGTCTTGATGGCGGCAATCGTCAATAACAATACAGAAGATACATTGAGCGTTTCGGTCAATCTGCAAATGAATGGATTTGTTCTCGACACCCCCGAATCAGCCACGCGCGAGTTTGAGATTTCCCCCAACGCGCAGGCGCGCGTGGAATGGTGGGGCACAGCGGGGTTGGCTGAAACAGCAGATCTTATTTTCTCCGTAACCACAAATGGAAGGCCATCACTGCAAGACTCGGCGCGGCCTGTGTGGGGACAACTTCCGATATTGCAATACACATCGCCTCAGGCATTAGTCACAGGCGGTGTGTTGCGGGGTGCGGCTTCTCAACAAGAGGTCATCTCGCTTCCGCGCACGTTCATCCCCGGCGAGGGGAGCGGCTTGGATGTGGAATTAAGTCCATCGTTGGCTGGCAGTTTACTCTCCGCATTGGATGCGATGGAAGTCCCGCCCTATTCGGTCAGCGCGGAGGCGAGTCTCTCGTATCTATTACCGAACATCGAAGTCCATCGCGCGTTGAACAGTAACGGCTTGAGCGACCCTGCGTTATCCGAACGGGTTGAAACGAATCTCAACGCGAGCGTGAGCCGCCTATTGTCTCTGCAAAATCAAGACGGCGGCTGGAGTTGGTGGGGCGGGCGCGGGGAGCAAAAATCAGACCCCTATATTTCCGCGTATGTTTTGTTCGGGCTTTTGCGCACACAACTAATTGGCGTAACGATCAACGAAGAAGCAATTGAGCGGGCAATCACGTTCCTGCAAGAGTCGGCATCTGCGGTTACGGCAAGTACAACAGGCGCAGACCTCGATCAAACCGCGTTCATCCAATTTGTATTGAGCCAGTCGGGCGTTTCCGATCAGGCAATTACGGATTCGCTATACGATGCGCGTGATCGAATGAACCCAACGGGCAGGGCATGGCTGGCTCTGACGATTCACAAGACCCATTCCGCAGACGCGCGCATACGCGAATTGATCTCCAATCTCGAAACTGTTGCAATACGCACAGCATCCAGCGCTCATTGGGAAACGCCCTCTGAAAATATCTTCCAACGCGGCTCGGCAATCTACACTACTGCTGTTGTCGTGTACGCCCTCTCACAGGTGGACGCCGCCAATCCGCTCGTAATAGACGCTGTACGTTACCTCGCTGCGCACCGCAACGTACGCGGGCTTTGGAACATTGGTCACGAAAATGCCTGGGCGATGATCGCGCTCAACGAAGCCATGCTTGGGATGGGTGACCTGCGCGCCGATTTCACTTTCAATGCCGCGCTCAATGGTAGTCCGCTCACCAGCGGCGATGTGAACGGCATCCAGATCGAACCTCTCACAGCAAATGTCCCGCTCGAATTCCTCTCCGCCAATTCGCCCAACCTGCTCACCATCCAGCGCGATGACGGGCTGGGGCGTCTCTATTACAAGGCCGTGTTGAAAGTCAATCGCCCTGTGCATGATGTCAAGCCATTGAATGCGGGGATGGGTATTGATCGTGTGTATTGCCAATCCAAGCGGAGCAACGCAGAGGCAGAGCGCTGTACGTCTCTTTCATCCATTCCACTTGCCTCCGGCCAATTCGTCACAGCCCAACTGACACTGACACTCCCCAACGACTCATACTACGTCATGGTCGAGGACCACATCCCCGCCGGCATGGAGGTTTTGAATCGCAGCCTCAAAACCAGCGAGCAACAGGGTGTTGACTCAACCGGCGTGCAAGTCCAATATGATGATGCCGATCCCTTTGCAAACGGATGGGGTTGGTGGCTGTTCAATGAACCGCAGATCCATGATGAAGGTATCCTGTTCTCAGCGGAATTCCTCCCCGCAGGAACTTATGTGTTGACGTATACACTCGTCCCGTTACAGGCTGGGGAATTTCAAGTGCTCCCCGCCCATGCCTGGCAATCCTTCTTCCCTGAAGTGCAAGGCACGAGCGCGGGGGCAGTGTTTGAGATCAAGCCGTAAAAAACAGCTACGTTTTTGACGAATTGACTGGGATTGATTTCCGTGAAAATCAGTGAAATCCGTAGTCAGTTCCTAATGTCTACGCTCTGTTCTTTCCTATCTAACCATCCCCCATACCGCCAACCCACTAAAAATAATCAACACCAACGCACCGCCGATGATCACCTCACGTGAGGAGCGTTTATCCACCAACTGAAGAAACGGCTGAATGCCCTCGACCTTCCAGATCGGACTCGCGAACCATGTGAACATCAATCCACCCACCAGCCCGCCGATGTGACCCCAGTTGTCAATGCCGGGCAGGGACCCAACCAGGAACAGGTTGATCGCAATGATGAAAAGGACATTTCCAATCGCGCGGCTGAATTGCCCTGCCAGCAGTTTACGGTTCTGATAAAGAAAGACCGCCTCCGCGCCGATCAACCCGAACACAGCCGTGGACGCGCCAATCGAATAGCCATCCGAGAACAAAAAAGAGGTCACATTCCCGGCAAACGCGCCGAGGATATACAACGTGAAGAATCGCCAGCGTCCAAAGTATTGTTCGAGGCTTGTCCCAAACGCAAGTAATGCGTACATGTTGAAAAATATATGCATGATAGAGCCATGCAACAACGCGGGGGTCAGCAGCCGCCAGAGTTCCCCCGCCAGAATGAAATCATTGATGCGTGCGCCGTACAATTCCATCCAGCCGATGTTCGAAAACGTGGTGGGATAACCGAATAGAGCCACACTTGCGATCTGTAAAAGATAAAAGACGACGGTTACGCCGATGATGGCATACGTCACATAAGGGGCAGACTGGGGCAATGTCACGCTTACAGGCTGTGGCTGAGGCGGAGGGCTGGGAGGTGTCGATTCGGATTGGGTTTCTATCACAAAGATACCTTTCTTGGTTTCACGCGGTGATGTTCCGCGTCGATGATCGAGCGGATCGTATCCACAGTCACATCCAATTGAAAATCGCGGTTGATAATGACATAATCAAAAGCCTCCACCCTCTTGAGTTCCTTGCGCGCGGTCGCAATGCGGATGGCTAGCGAATCGGCGGTCTCGGTCTTGCGCGTCTCGAGGCGGTGCACCAACTCCTCTTCGCTGTCCGTTGTGATGAAGATCAGCAATGCCTCTGGCGCCAACTTGCGCACCGTTTCCGCGCCTTGCACATCGACGCGCATGACCACATCCTTGTCACTTGCCAGCGCCTCACGCACTTGTTGCTTCGGAATGCCTTTGTAATCGCCATATACAATGGCATGTTCGATCAACTCGTCCTCATCGATCATCCGCGCAAACTCCTCTTTCGATACAAAGAGATAATCCTTGCCGTGCGTCTCATTCTCGCGTTTCGGGCGCGTCGTCGCTGTCACAACAAAGTGGAACGGCAGTCCGCGTTCCTGCATCCTCTGCATCACGGTGTCCTTCCCCGCGCCCGACGGACCCGAGATCACGATCAACAGCGGTTGTGGATGATGGACATTGAATTCCGAATCGGTGGATGATGGTGTCATGGATGAAATTTTACCAGACTGACTTATCTCAATACCCGCTCCACCATCATACTTATTTCTTCGCTTTCCTCCCCAGCCGAGGATTGATTCAGCCATACGAGAAACTCCGCATTCCCCTTCGGCCCCAACAACGGACTCTTGATCAACCCGCGAATCTTAAATCCTTCCCGATGGGCAAATTCCAAAACATCAAGCAACACCTGCTTATGGATCCCTGGGTCTCGTATCACCCCGTCTCCGCGCGAGACATCCTTTTTGCCTGCCTCGAATTGAGGCTTTATTAACGCTACAATTTCAGTTTTCCCGCCTATCCATTTTTTCACAACAGGCAGGATGATTTTCAACGATATAAACGAGGTATCCACCGAAACAAACCCTATCTGTTCGGGCAAAGACTCAACATACCGCGCGTTCGTTTTCTCCATCACCACGACCCTTTTATCATTGCGTAAATTCCAATGCAGAATTCCCTTTCCCACTTCTATCGCATAGACTTTCGCCGCGCCGCGCTGTAATAAACAGTCCGTGAACCCGCCCGTGGATGCACCCACATCGGCACAAACCGACTCCCTTACATCAATGCCGAAGGCTTCGAGCGCGCCATCCAGTTTTTCACCGCCTCTCGAAACAAAGCGCGGACCGGAATCAACTGTCAGCGCGGCTTTGCTATCCACGCTTGTGGCAGGTTTCAGGGCGACCTGATCCGCGACGCGCACCTGTCCCGCCATGATGAGGGCTTGCGCCTTCGCGCGCGAGTCGGCGAGTCCGCGCTCAACGAGTAATACGTCCAATCGGATTTTCGTCATGGTTATATTGTACTTCCCGCAATTAAAAAAGGTAAAATAATCGCATGATCAAACACCTTATCAAAGCCATGCGCCCGCGCCAATGGACGAAGAACAGCTTCGTCTTTTTTGCATTGATCTTCGATAAACAACTCTTCCTGCGCGAACCTTTTTTGAAAACACTCGGGGGCTTCATTTTATTCTGCCTGATTTCGAGCGCTGTATATCTTTTCAACGACCTCGCCGATATCGAAGCAGACCGCAAACACCCCGAAAAGAAGCGCCGCCCACTGGCATCGGGAAAACTGCCTGTCAACGCGGCAATGACTGCCGCCTTCGTCCTTGCCGCGCTCTCCATTATTCTTGGATACTTTCTTACGCCCGCGTTCGCTGTCATCATCGTCATTTACTTCATTGTAAACCTGCTTTATTCGAACTGGCTCAAGCACGTGCCCATCCTGGACGTGTTGATCGTTTCATCCGGATTCGTTCTGCGCGTGGCTGCGGGGGTGACCCTCATTACTGTCGAACGCTTTTCTCCGTGGCTATACATGATCACAACGTTGTTCTCGCTTTATATAGGCTTTGGCAAACGCCGCGCTGAAATGAACCTGCTCGAAAAAGGTGCAGGCTCGCACCGCAGGGTATTGGACGGTTACACCATTCCCCTGCTCGACCAATACATTACCATCGTCTCCGGGATGACCATTGTCACGTATTCGCTCTATACTTTCTTTGCAGATAACCTGCCCGAAAACCACACGATGATGCTCACCATTCCCTTTGTGGTGTATGGCATATTCAGGTATTTGCAGTTGATCCAAACCGGCAACGCGGCAGGCGCGCCGGATGAAGTGGCGCTCAAAGACCGCCCGTTGCAAGTCACTGTTTTGCTTTGGGGGCTGGCTGTGATCGCGGTATTCTATCTTTCGTGAAATCCTCCGCGCCCGGCAAGATCATCCTCTTCGGCGAACATGCGGTTGTCTACGGGCGTCCTGCCTTGGCAGTGCCTGTCACACAGGTTCATGCGGATGTGGAAGTTTCAGGCTCAAGCCGCACCGGGATCTGGATCGACGCCCCGGGCATCGATCTGCACGCCGAAGTCAACTCGATTCCCTCCGACCATCCAGTTGCTTCCGTTATTCATAACCTTTTATTCATCTCACGCATTTCCCCCTTCCCCAGCCTCGACATAAAGATCACATCCTCGATCCCGGTTGCATCGGGTCTTGGTTCCGGCGCGGCTGTGACTGTCGCTTTAACCCGCGCATTATCGTCACATCTCAATTACTTGATGGCAGACGAGGAAGTTAATTCGTTTGCCTATGAGATCGAAAAACTCCATCACGGCACGCCCTCGGGGGTAGATAACACGGTTGTCACATATGCAAAGCCTGTATATTTTGTGAAAGGTCAACCGATTGAAACGTTCGCCGTTGGCGATCCATTTACCATCGTCATTGGTGATACAGGCATCAGCGCGCCTACAAAAGAATCCGTCGGCGATGTCCGCAAGTTGTGGGAATCAGATGAAGCCAAATGGGAAAAAGTATTCGATGAAGTGGGAGAGATCGTAAAACAAGCAAGAAAAGCGATCGAAAGTGGAAAGATGAAAGAACTCGGTGCTCTTATGAATCAAAACCACTTGCTCCTCCAGGAGATGACCGTTTCTTCACCTGAACTCGACAACCTCATCTCAGTGGCGCGAAAAGCCGGGGCATTGGGAGCAAAACTGAGCGGCGGTGGACGCGGCGGAAATATGATCGCATTGGTTGAAAAAGAAAAAGCCCCGGACATTTCCAAGGCTCTCCTTTACGCAGGTGCGGCAAGGACGATCATTACAACCGTTACAACTGCGTAGGCTTCGGTCCAATACCCAATCTTTTATGTGTGGCGCGCATACAGGCATCCATCACAACCTGTAAACCAGCATCGCGTGCCGTTTTCGCGGCTTCTTCGTTGACGATCCCCTCCTGCATCCAGACCACTTTCGCACCGATCGTGATGGCTTCCTCCACAACGGGCGGCACATCTTCGGGTTTACGAAAGACCTGCACAACATCCACCTTATCAGGAATATCAGATAAACTTTTGTAAACCTTCACGCCCAGGATCTCATCGGCTTTGGGGTTTACAGGAATGATCTTATATCCCTGCTCCATCAGATAAGCAACGATCCAGTAACTTTCCTTTTCCATACTGGACGATAACCCCACACTAGCGATTGTGTTTGCAGACAATAAAATATCCTTCATCGTTTGGTCGTTATTCATGCTACTGCTTTCCTTTCATATTTACCGGAAGAACTGCCTTGAATTTTGTTTCGCCCGGCTTTGACTCAACCAATAACTGTCCGTGATGACGGTTCGCAATAATATCGTGTGAGATGTGCAAACCCAAGCCCGTTCCCTTGCCCGGAGGTTTGGTGGTGAAAAACGGTTCGTAGATGCGCGATTGAATATCTTTTGGAATACCGGGTCCGCTATCCACGATCTCTACAATTACGTTGTTATCGTCTGCATACGTCCGCAAAATGATCTGCCCGTTCCCATCCATCGCATCCACTGCATTGTCAATGATATTCGTCCACACCTGGTTCAGTTCGCTTGCATATGCCTCAATATGCGGCAAGTTCTGCGTATACTCCCGTTTTATCGTCACACCCTTTTTTAATTTATGCTGCATGATGACCAGCGTATTTTCCAATCCCTCATGAACATCCACTTCCAACAACGGCGCCTGGTCGAGATATGTATACGCCTTCATTGCCTTCACGATCTGCGAGAGCCTGCCTGTCGTCTCCTGCACTTCGTTCAGCAACTCCGTCATCATACATCCCGCCCCCAGCCACTGGACCGCAAGATCAAAAAAGGATGTGGTCTTTAACGGCTCAAGTGCGTCCACATTCCACCCAAAGTTGACCATTGCCGGGGCAACGTCCCACGCCGACTCAACACCGTTCGCCTCCAACCAAGCCTGAAGCTGGTCCACCAGGTCGATCTTATCCAACGCATCAAGCTTTACCGGCGACTCAAACCGATGCGAGGCTTCCTGAATAAATCCATCCAGCCATTCCGTTTGATTTTCAACGAAGGCTTTCTCTTCGATCCGGTGTGTGAGTACCAACCACTTCGCCTGACTCTCTTTCAACAACGACGCGCTCCTCTGTGCCGCGGCGGCGGGATTGTTCAACTCGTGCGCCAATCCCGCGCTCAAGGTTCCCAATGCCGCCATGCGTTCCTGCTGATGGAGCAGGGCATCGTTCTGGCTCAAACGCGCCATCACCCAATTCAACACTGCCAGCGCCGCCGTCGAACTCGTGGACAGCAGGTTTTCGAATACGTCCTTTGAGATGCATAACGTTTCTGCGTCAGTAACAGCCGTCACCGTGGCGGAACGTGGTGTGCGTGAAAGCAGTGCCATTTCACCCAATACGTCGCCAGTGTTGCGCACATCTATCTTTATCTTGGACTGACCGGATTGTTTCGTTATTTCAAACTCCCCGTTCACCACCACGAACGCCGAGTCGCCTTGTTCGCCCTGTTTCATCAACGCCTCGCCCGCGTGCAAAGAGACGGGCTTGGCGTTGTCCATGAGCTGTTTCAACTCATCGTCGGACAAGCCTTGAAAGAGAGGTGATTTGCGAAGGTCTTGAATGTTCATAAGAGTAGGTATGGAGTCGTACAGCTTGCTGTCCAAAATCCGGAAGCGAGCTCCTGGATTCCAACTGTCATAAGGTCTTCAAATATTGCTTGATCAACGCCTGGGCGATTGCTCCTTCGCCCACAGCCGACGCCACACGATGCCCGGATCCGTTCCGCACATCGCCGGCCGCAAAAATCCCAGGCACGTTGGTTTCCAGTAGATAGGGATCCCGCTCGAGGGTCCAGCCTTTGACGCGTCCATTTTCGCGAGGCAGATCGGGACCGGTCAATATCTGGTTTTTTCTGTCCAATGCGACCAATCCCTCGACCATCTGGCTTTGCGGTTTTACGCCGATGAAAACGAATAACGCTTCGCCGTGAAGTGTCTGGTTCTCATTGGTTGATGTATTCCTTATAACGAGATGATCGAATTTTCCGTCACCATGCACTTCCACAAGATCGGAATTAAGCAGCAGGTCGATCTTTGGGTTCGCCTTCAACGCCTCAATCAGATATTGTGAGGAGGTTAGACCATGACCACGTACCAACATGGTCACCTTGTTCGCAAAACGCGCCAGATATAACGCACCCTGCGCCGCAGAATTTGCCCCTCCAACAACAAGGACATGCTTGTCTTTGAAATTCATTGCCTCCGTATACGCCGCACCGTAGTAAACGCCTGCGCCAGTCAAGGGATCCGCACCGGGCATCTTGAGCGTCTGGAAGAATGCACCGGTTGCGATTAAAACCGCATGGGCAGATATCTCGCTCCCATCCTCCAACTTGACAATGCGATACGAATCACGCACCGACACTTTGACCGCAGATTGCGCCGACAGAATTTCCACACCAAATTTTCTGGCTTGCGTCACAGCACGGCGGGTCAGGTCGTCGCCGGATATGCCAGCGGGGAAGCCGAGATAGTTTTCGATCTTTGGGCTGGATCCCGCCTGCCCGCCAGGCGCGCGTTTTTCAAGCACCAATGTGCTCAACCCCTCTGACCCGGCGTACACCGCGGTCGCCAGTCCGGCGGGTCCGCTGCCGAGGACGATCAAATCGTAAAACGGCAATTCAGCTTTCGTCTTCAGCCCGACCATCTCTGCCAAGGACTTGAGATCAGGTTGAATAAGATGCTTCCCATCCGGGAAAAACACAACGGGAAGGTTCATTTCATTCTGTGAAACAGCCTCCACCTTGGAAAGAGCGTTCCCGTCAAGGTCCACATCCAGCCATTGATATGGGATCTGGTGCCGCGTCAAAAATTCCTTGACTGCATGGCTCTCCGCCGACCACAGCGCCCCCGCTATGCGGATTCCATCGTAGGGAAGATGGACCCGCACCTTCCAGTCCTCCAGCAATTCATCGAGTACCGGGTATAGCCGTTCATCCGGCGGATGCCAGGGTTTCATCAGGTAATAATCGAGACGAATCTCGTTGATCGAATCGATCGCGGCTTCCGTATCAGCGTAGGCCGTGAGCAAAACGCGTTTCGCTTGCGGATAAATCTTGATCGCCTCCCCCAGGAAGTCCGTCCCGCTCATTTCGGGCATGCGCTGGTCAACTAAAAACAGCGCGACGGTCTCGTTGCGCTGTTCCATTTTCTTTAGATATTCCAATGCGGTTTTTCCGGCGTTGACTGGGAGAATGCGATATTCCTGACCGTAACGGGCGCGCAGGTCGCGTTCCACTGAATTCAAAACGGAGGGGTCATCGTCAAGTGAAAATATTACAGGTTTCGCCATGATCCTTTTACATTGTACCCGACGACGCGGGTGCTTTCCTCTCCTGTGGTTTTACGTCCCTGCCGAACCACCATAACGCCACCGGGTTCGCCTTTATGAATAACTCATGGATCAACACCGATCCCGCCACGCCCATTACGAAGCCAGCCCAGATGGAAAAGGTTAGGTTATCCGTTACACCGTTGATCCTTTGTCCCCAAAATCCCTGTATGGGAACATGGAAGAGCAGAATGAACAAGGATATCTGTCCAAAATATTTGAACAAGGATGCGAGTCGTTTTGTACGCAGTTCGATCTGCCTCGAGAGACATAGCACGAACAGGATGCCGATGACCGCTTCGAGGGTATTGATAAAGTACGATTCAAATGTACGTGTGTTGAAGTCGCTGAGCGCATCGAAGAAGTAAACCAACGCGACCATCGCAATGCCGCTGGCGATCAGCAAGGGTATATTTTCAAATGTCTTTTCAGTGGAGGCTTGCCGTACCTCACTGCCCAGAATAAAAAAGAAGCCGCTTAACAATACAAGGTCAATGCTGAATGGAAGCCCGAATAATTCGTATCCTTTCCCGAATATCGAAAGATTGAACGGATAAAAATCCTTGAGAAACAAGCTTGAAATACCCAAGGTCAAAACAAGAACGATCCAACGGACATACCTAATGTTCCACCTCCCTACAATCGCAAAAAACACAAATGCATACAGACTGACGGCGAACAAATGCGGCAGGAACCACAACTGCACCCAGTCTATATAATAACCTGCGCCGTACAATGACTTTATGATACGCTGGAGGGCGGTCTGGAAACTCATACCATTGAACGAGACCGACACAAAGTAGATCAGAAAGATCGTGAAAAGATACGGTTTCAGTAAAGAGTTGAATCGTTTTTTTAAAAATTCGATAAACGGCAAGGATACATTGAGGAAATACCCTGAAAGAAAAAAGAACAGCGGCATGTGGAACGAGTAGATCAACTTGCGCCCGAACTCAGAGACATATCCAAAATCGTTATGCGCAAGTACAACCAGCAGTATACCGATCCCTCTTGCTATATCAATGTATTCGATTCTTTTGGACATGGATAAATTTTACCTCGCAAACTCGAATGCAGGCATCCCCTCGACCTTTGTCTCCAGGCGGAAAACGCCTCCTGTAAGCGGATACTGCTTCAAGGTAACTTCGTCCAACCCCGTGCGCGCAGACGTGATAAAGAGTTCGTTCCCATCCTTCCCGCCAAATACGCAACAGGATACATTCTTCGCCGGGACGAGGATACGGTCCACCAATTGACCTGTAGCCGGGTTCCATTTTGTGACCTGCGCTCCGCCCCACATGGCGATCCATAAGTTGCCCTGCGTATCGGATGTCATGCCATCAGGATGACCGAGCGACTCGGACAATTGGACAACAACACGCATATTATCTATTGCTCCTGTTTCCAAATCGTAATCAAAGGCTTTGACCTCGTGTGTGGGGGTATCTATATAATAAAGGGTCTTGTGGTCGGGACTCCATGCGAGTCCGTTCGAGATGGTGACATTGCCCAACAACTTTCCAATGGATTTCCCATCGAATGAATACAACGAGCCATTCGGGTCCTTCTCGCCCATATCCATTGTGCCGGCAAGGAAGCGCCCGCGCGGATCGCATTTGCCGTCGTTGAAGCGGTTGTTGGACGGTTCTTTTTCCAGAGTGGAGAGAAGTGTCAGGTTGGACGAATCCGGATCACAGGTCCAAAAGGAGAAGCGTTTTGTAAAGATGAGACCACCGTCCTTGCGCAGGGAAAGGCACCCGATGGTTTCATCCGATTTGAGGAAAATATCACCATTAGCAAAAATGCGTTTGTTGAGGATGTCTATCCAATACAACGTTCGCGTGCGCGGATCCCAAACGGGACCTTCGCCGAGCGCTGCTTTGAGATCGTAAAGAATTTCCATACTAGAACCAGTCTTGTTTATAAAAGATAAATGTGGCAATGGCCGTAAGAGCCACTGCAATACCGATCACAGACATAAACGCAAACGGACTGCCTTCACCGGGCAGGGACACGTTCATGCCGTAGAAAGCCGCTACGATCGACGGGAGGTTGAGGATGATGGTGAGCGCAGCAAGCGCCTTCATCACGCCGTTCAGGTTGTTCGAGATTATCGAAGCGAAGGCATCCATCATGCCTGATAGGATCTCAGTGCTGATATTTGTCATTTGTATGGCTTGCTGGTTTTCGGTTAGGACATCTTCAAGCAGGTCTTGATCCTCCTCGTAATGATTGAAGATCTGCATTCGTTGCACACGTTCCATCATTACCTCGTTGGCGCGCAGGGCGGTGGCGAAATACGTGAGGCTTTTTTGATATTTGAAAAGTTCAAGCAGTTCCCTGTTGCGAGTGGATTTTTGCAGTTGATCTTCCACGATCTCGGTCATGCGGTTGATCTCGCGCAGGTGGGTGAGATAACGAGCGGCGGATTCAAGGAAAATATACAACGCAAAGCGGTAACGTTTGCCTGTTTTCATCATACGGTATTTTCCCTCTGCCAGCACCTTGAACATATCCTTGTCGTAACGACAGATGGTGACAATCGTATTCCCGCGGATCATGATACCAAGGGGGATGGTCGTATATGGGATGTCATTTTCAGGCTGACGGTGAGGAATGCGGAGCAGGATGAACGTGTAATCCTCATCGCGCTCTATGCGCGGCATTTCGTCAAGATCGAGGGAGTAGTTAATATAATCGACATCGATCCCCCAGTTGACCAGTCGTTCGATTTCGTCGGGTGCCGGGTCAATGGCTTTTATCCATGTGCCGTTCACCATCGATTCGAGCTGTTCGAGCCCCTGCTCGGTGGTTTTATAGATCGTGAGCATGAATGCCTCCTTGCGTGAAATCATCACGCCGGGCAAGGCTCAGCGTGACGTGATTGTTGGTGCAAAACATACCGCCCGCATACTGGGCGGCTGGCTATCGATATTGCCTGGATCGTTCTCGGTCGTATACATCATCTTCCTTACAGTGGAATTGTACGCCTGTTGGATGAAATCCACAACAGTTATGAATACTGTAAGAGCCGCATCACCCTTCGTCCCAGCCTGATACTCGACGAAACGCAGTTGCTGCTTGACACCTTTCCCGAATTGCATTTCAATATCCCCATGATTCCCGGCCTCGACGGACTGCGCGCGATTGCCTACCTGCTTGTTTTCTTCTTCCATACGCATTATCTGGGCATCGGCTGGATAGGCGTGCAGTTTTTCTTTGTGCTATCCGGCTTTTTGATCACCGGGATCCTTCTGCATATGAAAAAATCCCTGCCGCCGCGCGAATATTTCATCAAATTCTACGGCAGGCGTTTTCTACGAATCTTTCCGCTTTATTATTTCTACCTGTTCGCAATTGGTGTGCTTACCGCCTATTTGATCTCAATCGCCTATCGACCAGGATATATGAAGGCGTTTGGCGATCAGGTCCAATATGCATTGCTGTATGTATATAATTTCATATTTGCAACCGTCCTGCATGAACCATCCTTCTTTCTTGAGCATTTCTGGTCGTTATCGGTCGAGGAACAATTCTATATTTTCTGGCCCCTTCTACTCCTCTTTATCCCGGAAAAATATCAAAAGAAATTATTCCTTATCTTCATCCTGTTGGGTCCGATCTTTCGCCTCACCTTCTATTTTATTCATATCTCCGGGGAATTCCGAATCCTTCGGCCCATACTGACGGAGGCGTTATACCCTCTCCCATTCACACATATAGATGCCTTTGCCTTTGGCGCATATATCAGCCGCTATTCCATACCTAAGGCAAAGGAGCAATTCTACATACTGCTGGGGTTGATCCCTGCCATAGGTTTTGCCACGCAGTATCTTGCTACTGGTGAATTCGGATCATTCTCCGCCCTGGGGTATCCTCTCCTCATGCCCGAGGGGTTCCAATTCATATGGGGTTATCTCCTCCTGAATTATTTTTTTGCCATCACCATCCAACTCGTTGCCCGGCACGGCATGTTCAATCGTTTTCTTGAGTGGTCTCCCATGCAATATATGGGCAGGATCTCCTATGGGTTATATGTTTATCACCAGCCGATTGTCTGGTTTGCCTTCCGCATCCAGGACCTTGGCATTCAAGAAAATATTGTTAAGCCGCTCGCCACCCTCATTTCATTCCTTGCTACCCTGCTAATCGCCTCCATTAGTTATTATGTGATGGAGAAACCCATTCTCAACCTCAAAGACCGCTACTTTTCGCGCAATGTTGGAGAATCGTGAAAACCTGCTCCTCTCGATCAGTGTTTGTGAAAACGGGGTTGTCTTTGACACTCGAAACCACTGCTATAGCGCTCGTGCTTCTAGCGGGAGTCGTTTTGCGCTTCCGCCAATACCTGACCTTGCGTTCGTTTTGGGTGGACGAAGCCATGCTGGCATTGAACATTGTCAACCGCAATTTTCTCGATCTTTTCAAACCCCTGGATTATGACCAGGGTGCGCCAATAGGATTTTTACTCATCGAGAAGTTGTTCAATGTTTTATTGGGAAGAAACGAACTCGTCCTGCGTCTCTTCCCTTTAACTCTGGGCCTGCTCTCCTTATGGATATTTTATCTCCTGCTCAAGCGTTTTACGAATGGCGCGGGTCTGGTCATCGCGGTTGCATTGTTCTCTTTAAACCCGCGTCTGGTCTATTACTCGTCTGAAGTAAAACAATACATCGGAGATGTCTTTATCGCAATCGCATTGTTGCTCATTGCAGTTGATCTGCTAGAACAACCTTCCCGAAAGAGACTGGGGAGTCTTGCACTCATAGGCATACCCGCATTTTGGTTCTCTTATCCATCCCTGTTCATCCTGGCGGGGATCGGGACAACCCTACTCTCTTTATTCATACAAAAGCGGGACTTTGCAAATCTCAAGCTCACCCTCGGCATGGGCTTTGTATGGTTGATCAATGTCTGGCTGTTATATTCGTTGACTCTGAGGGATCTGCAGCA
>DNDO01000234.1:18553-19698 GCA_003484265.1 Anaerolineae bacterium | reverse complement strand
AGATCCGCCTCCGACATTGCCAGACGCCCCGCCACCTCACGCACCTTGCGTCCCTCGATAAACTTCATCTCAAGGATATTGTAGAGTATCCATTCACTTGTAAACTTTCGGTCACCTTCGGGCTTTACCTGATCCACTGCCTGACGCAAGAGAGCACGCAGGGCATTCGAAGCGTTGCCTTCATAATTATCCATAAATGCCTTGACGATCCGCAGTTTCATCAACGGGCTGTTCGTCAACTTGGGTCCTCCCCAGTAATGTGTGAGCGCATCCTTGACCCAGTCTGCCATGTCAGATTCCTCGAAGACCGGCTCAATCAACAGGTTGGCGGTCGTATCGTACCGCCCAGCGGCGCGGATGCGCTGTAACATGTCCATTTGAGGCTGAAGGTCTTCGAGCGAACGGAACACACGCTGTTGCAATTGGCGGTCTTCCAACGCAAGGGCGACGCGGTCCGCAAGCAGCCACAGGGAATCGCGTTGGTCGCGGTCTAAGGCGTTTTCAGATTTCCTCGCAATACCGAGCAAGCCAAGGAGCAGCGGCAGTTCGTCACGGTCGCCATTGAGTTTGCGTTGATGCAACGGCAATATCCAGAAATCGCCCCATATGTATTCCTGTCGTCCGCTTTCGCCATTATGAGTTATGATCCGCAAGGCATCGTTTAGATTTTCTTTTTCCAGCAATGAGCGGTTGCCAGCAACCACGTTCAATGATAATTCGTCCCCGTCCAACGCAGCGACGAATGCGCACGGAGATTGCAAGTGATCCCGCACAGCCGCAAGTACATTTTCAAGGAATTGCTGCAAGTCACCTTGAGTCAACAAACGCTCTTCGATATTTTGAAGAAGTTGTATTTCATCCCGGTCCCGCCCAAAAAACAAAATCCTCTCCCATAACGGGAACAATAAGGTAATGGCGTGTTCAAACATTAGAACGGTGACAACCATGATCAACGGGACAAATCCCGAATACGGGTCACCACCAAACAATTCCCCTGCACGGCGGACAATTGTCATCAACCCCAAAGCCAGTGACGCAGTAACAGGTCCACGCAACAGCCATTTGAACAAACGACTTTTCACTATGCGGTCAGGCCACGAGACTCCGAAAAAAGCAACCGCGTACGCCATTGTTATGACCAGTAC
>DNDO01000234.1:470-18410 GCA_003484265.1 Anaerolineae bacterium | reverse complement strand
CAACAAGCACATTGATGATAATAACTGTCGACCAAAAGAATAGAGGGTATTGGGCTGCGAAACCGGAACCAAACAAAAGGTACGGGTACGAACCGAGCGCCGGTGCCGTCGCGCCTGCCATCAGGTACAACATCCTGCGTTGACCGGAGCGTGTCAACATTCGGCGATAGGCGCGGATGAAGTTGTACCCTGCGAGCGTAATAATGCCGATATAAAATAAGGTAAATACCTCTGTCCAGAGTGTGCGTTGTAAATGCGGAGCGGGGTTCCCGTTGACGACAAGCTTTCCGACCAGCAACCCTAACCCAAGCAGGATCAAAAACGCCAAAGACAGCAGGTATGCAAACCTCACTGCATTGCGACG
Source organism: Anaerolineae bacterium (assembly GCA_003484265.1). Lineage (GTDB taxonomy): Bacteria > Chloroflexota > Anaerolineae > Anaerolineales > Villigracilaceae > Defluviilinea. Next base: position 18,046 of record DNDO01000234.1, on the reverse strand, counting down.
GCGTCCGCGTGAAGGTCTACCTGCTGTTACAAGTAGTGCATCGGATAAATGTAAATAAGAGGGGGGTAAAAAGATGATGCCGACCCATTGCGCACGCAGAAGTAACTCAAGCCCCCAGTCTGGCACGGTCCTATTTTGCAGTGCTTCTGTCGTAAAGACCACGACAACACATAGTAAAATGATCGCAAACGAGCGCGCAACACGGTCACGCAGATTAAACGACAGTGCATACAAGAACAATGAAAAAGCAGTGATCGCAATGCCAGCCGTTAAAATGTTATTAAGAGCTTCGATCCCCGTCAATATATTTTCGATCCAACCGATAAGCATTCGGACCTTCCAAAACTTATTTTAGCGCTCGCCCGAAAAACAAAGCCACATCCTGTGTCGGGTAATATTTGTCATTATACCCGCAGAACTCGTAACCGAATTTTTGCGCCAAACGGATACATGGATGATTCTTGGACTGCGTTTCAAGCACAATGCGGCTAACGCCTCTTTCCAGCGCCCAAGCCTGCACCGCCGTTAATAAATCTGATGCAACGCCCCTGCGTCTAACCTCCCCCGCAACGACGAGATCTGTTACCCACGCCATCGCTGAGATATGCTTCTCCACTGCGCAGAGATATCCAACTACTGAATCTCCCTGTAATGCAACGAGAACCACGTCACGTTTTGTCCACTCATCCGCCAAAACAGACGGATCGCGAGGATACGTCACCGTTACCGAGCGCGGAAGGCGAACTTCCCGAAAATTCAAGGTGACCTGGTTTGATTCACTGCGCACATCCAACTGCCAGACGTAATCACTCGAATAGGAATGATCCATCCCCATCAAGCGCGGCAGGTCGGTAGCAACAGCAGGTCTGATCTCAAAAGAAGACATTCACTCTCCAGTTATTGATTCGTCACTCGCACAGCGATCACACAAGGCTCGAGCGTCTGACCGACATTATCGAGAATGACAAGTTGTAAAAAATAATCCCCGTTCGTACTTGCTGAGGTATCCCACTTGCCCAATTCGCCGTCATTCACCGTCGATGCTCCAGCGGAAATTGTCGTCCAATTGCCTGTACCCAGCGGCGCGATCTCATATTTATAGAAGCCGAAATTCGGAATATTTGCCGTTCCGGTCAATGTTACCGTTCCAGATAATACTTCACCCGGCCTGGGTCCTGTCAGCATGATCTGACCGGGGACGCATCCGCTCATTCCGCTCTGGACTTCGGGGGTCTCCAGCGCCAATACATCGTCTGGCGAAATTGTCCCTGGTGGGACAGCGAGGAGATCGAGCGTTGGTGTGGTCATGACATCAATTGCTGGCAGGGATGGCACAACAAATGCGCCAATATAAAATTGAACGAAGAACATTAGCAAAACGAGAAAACCAAATGCGGTTGCCCCGCCCAGCCTGCGCAGGGCAAATTCACGTTCAAGTGTATAAACAGAATTATGCCACTCACGCCATGAGAGCCACATGCGCCTAAAGGCATATAAACCCATGATCGCTAGAACAATGTAGATCAACGGGCTATAGGAATCAAGGGAACGATATAACGGACCCATATCGACTGGGATTATAGCGAGCGCAAAACGCCGCGTATTATGGTCTCGATCTTGGGTGTAATGACCTTGCCAGCCTCGATCACTTCCTCGTGCGTTGTGATGGTCGAACCGTCGACGTTTGCTTTATTGCTGATGCCGGACAATCCCAAAACGCGCATTCCGCCGTGGCGTGCCACGATCACTTCGGGCGCTGTTGACATCCCCACAGCATCCGCACCCACCATGCGTAAGAAGCGCAGGTCGGCAGGGCTTTCGAAAGACGGTCCACTCAGGGCGCAATAAACCCCTTCTCGCAATGGAACTTTGTTTTCTATTGATATCTTTCGCGCGATCGCCATCAGGTCTGGATCGTACGACCGGCTCATATCCGGGAATCGCGGTCCTAATTCTTCGATGTTTGGTCCCATGAGCGGATTCCCACCGGTCATCCCCACGAGGTTAAGGTTGTCGGTGATCAACATGACGTCCCCCGGTTCGAAATCGGGGTGTATGCCGCCAGCCGCATTCGTCACGAACATCATTTCCAAGCCAAGGCGCAGCATGACACGTACTGGCAGTGTAATCTGAGACATGCTATAGCCTTCGTAAAAATGCACGCGTCCCTGCATTACAAATACAGGCTGTCCCTCCAATTCACCGATCACGAGTCTGCCGGCGTGTCCATGTACAGTTGACTTGGGCCAGTTGGGGAGTTCCGAATAAGGGATGATGTCGGCTTTTTGGACGGAATCAGCCAAAGAGTTAAGTCCCGAGCCGAGAATTAATCCAACGCGCGGTTTGTAGGATGTTTTAGAGCGTATCGCATCTGCCGCTTCATCTATTTTTTCGAGAGTAACATAAGTGGTCATAATGGGTTCTTCTTTTCAAGTAAGATTGGGGTGTTGCAAAAAAATTATATCAGAAACGAACTTTCAACGTTGCATATAATCGAATCTGAAATGTAAAAGTCTTGAAGGTTAGAATCCAGGTACCCGTAAAATATGTCATCGTCCATACTGCACAATAAAATACAGATCATCATCGCGGGGATCTTATCCGTCCTCGCGCAGTCGTTGTTACTCCTGCCGGCGCATCTGACCGCCCGCATCCAATTGCTCCATTGGGGAAGTCTCTCCATGGGTGTGGGGTTATTTTCCATTACCACCATTTGGATCCTGTCCAACACACAAGCATTGAGAACAGGATGGCGAGGCAACGCACATTTTATTTTGAATCAGGCGGTTATCGTTTCTGGAATATTCATCTTTTCGGACTCTACTGATTCAGGCGCACGATTGGGCGGATTGTTTTTAACGAGCCTTGTCACCGCTTTGACCGTCTACGGTATTATCGCGAGTATTCCATCGCCGGAATTAATTACCGACGCGGACAAAGAAGAGATAACTAATGAAAAGGAGTCCAACCTCCCGCTCGAAATCGATAACAATGCTGACGGCTTGATGGAACAAGTCAGCATTACAACACGAAAATTAAACATGGAAAAACAACGCAACACGAAACTTAATTACCTTATCGAATTAAGTCAACAACTCAGCGATGAGCTAGACCCGCCTATCGCTGCGCAACTGGCGGTAAACACACTGGAACGTGCTGTCAAATGCACAGTCGTCTCACTAATGCTGTATGAACCCGAAATAAAAGAATATATTACGCTGGCTTCCGGCGGCTCCATGGCGAACATCATCCCACCCGGCGATAGACATAACTCGGAACGGGGATTTCATGGACGCGTCACGCGGCAGAAGAAAACCATTATTATCAATGACACTGCTCTCGACACAAGTTTTTCTCCCATTAATAACGAAAGTACGCGCTCCATCATTATTGTCCCATTGCTATTACATGGACAACTCAAAGGCATTCTTGATGTGCGCTCGGATAAGGTCCACTCCTTCAACAATATTGATATTGCCAGCGTAGAAAGCGTGGCGTCTGAACTTTCCCGGGCATGGGAACGATCGAATTACAATCAGCGGTTGACCGAACTTATTCAATCAGGCATTTCACTTACAACATTGCTTGATCCACAGGCTGCTGTAGAGGAAATTGCGATACTGGCACGTAAGACCTTTGAAGCCCGTTTTGTATTCGTCACATTACTCGATCAACAAGGAGACTTCTCGCGCACTGCACACGCTGGTGAAGCGCCGCGCCTGCTTGCCTCTTTGAGCAAAAACCCAACGGATGGGCATCTTTTGCAAGCCGCATTGAACGCATCAAAACCCTTCAGAGTTCGCGACCTGCGAAAATACACAAAGCTGAACAACCTCGATGTAGACAGTGCAAACCTGCGAGGTGCTCTGGCAATCCCCATCCGCCTGCACCGCCTGAGCATTGGGACGATCCTTGCATTTGGTAAACAGGAAGCCGTGTTCTTCTCAGAAAATGATGAGTCGCTTGCCGGCCTGTTGAGTTCACAGGCGGCGGCATCCGTGGAAAGTTCATGGCTTTATCAGGAATTACGAAGCACCCTCAATATCACGTCCATGCTCAGGCAATTGAGTGAAGACGTGATATTGACGGATGAGATTAGCAAGGCAGCAGAGGCGATCGCCCGCGCCGCATTCAAAGCAACAAACGCGATAGAAACAGGCATCGTGCTTATGTCACTCGATGGGGTGATACAGGCAGAAGTGGAACTGGATGCTGATGGCTTCCATACACGCCATGAGCATCCGGTGGATACGATCAAGCAGGCTGTAGATATGGAGCAAAGCATTTTCGTCTCGATGGATAAAGGGTTGCTTGTTTGTTATCCATTGTTGACACGCTCACATCCGGTAGGCGCTTTATGGATCCTTATCCCTGAAAGCCGCGGGAGGAATTTTGCAAACATTCAATTGTTGGCAAACCAGGCGGCGGTTTCCCTCGAACGTGTAAACTTACTCGCCGAATCCCGCAGGCAGGCAAGGGAGATCGAGGCATCTTATGAAATACTGGAAGAAACCTACGACCAAACCCTGAAAGCCTTAATGTCCGCCCTGGATGCGCGCGATCGCGAGACGGAAGGCCACAGTATGCGTGTCAGCCAGTTGGCGTATTTGTTGGGGGAAAAGCTCGGGTTAAATAACGACCAGCTCAAGGCGCTGGAAAGAGGCTCGCTCCTCCATGATATCGGCAAGATAGGGATCAGTGATACCATCCTTCACAAGCCAGGAAAACTTACTGTCGAGGAATGGAGGATCATGCGCATGCACCCAGATATCGGTTCGCGGATCGTGGAACGCATCCCATTCCTTCAGGAGAGCATGTCGGTCGTGCGTTATCATCATGAGCGCTGGAATGGCAGCGGGTATCCGTTTGGTCTTAAGAATACTGACATTCCGATCCATGCGCGCATTTTTGCTGTTGTAGACGTGTTCGATGCTTTGACGAGCAACCGAATATACAGGAAGAAGCTCTCACCTGGCGAAGCATTGCAATATTTAAAGGAACAATCTGGAATTTTGTTCGATGCAGATGTGGTAAATTCGCTCGCCGAACTTCCCTACAGCAATTTTATCGAGGGCGCACAAATTGAATAAATTTATTTCTGAGCCATCTGAATGAGAACATCAGAACATGCGATATGGACAGTGGTGACTATCATTCCGTTCATTCAACCGTAGTCAATGCCTTCTGAAAGGCAGAGATGCTCTTGTCAACACCTTCATCATCGATCCAGTAGTGTGTCACGAGGCGAAGCCTTCGTGAATTGTCCGCATCGATCAACACACCAGATTCTTTCAATTTTTCAGCAATCCTCTGCATTGATAATTTAATGTTTTCCGATAGATTCAAAAAGATCATATTCGTATACGGTCCATCATCCACTACCAGGCCGTCGATTTTCCGCAATCCGTCCGCGATTTTTTTTGCGCGAACATGATCATCAGCCAAACGTTCGGCTAATTTCTCCATCGAGATGAGTCCTGCCGCGGCAACAATGCCTGCCTGCCGCATCCCGCCACCGAGCATTTTTCGCAGATGGCGTGCACGGTTGATAAATTTTTCCGTCCCAACCAGCATGGAACCAATCGGGGAAGCCAATCCTTTGCTCAGGCAGAACATCACCGAGTCGGCGGGCGCGGATAACTCTTTCACATTCACATTTTGCGCGACTGCGGCATTGAATATGCGCGCGCCGTCAATGTGAAGAGATAGGTTATTTTCACGCGCGATCTCACCAACTAGCCTTGTATATTCCACGGTCAGCGGGACGCCACCGCAAATGTTTTGCGTATTTTCGAGACAGATCAACCTTGTAATGGGATGATGCACATCTTCTGATCGGATGGAGGCGAGAATATCGTCAACGGCAAGCGTCCCATCTTTTTGATTCAGAATCGCGCATGGCTGAATGCCGCCCAACGCAGACATCCCTCCTGCTTCATTCAAATAAATATGAGACTTATTCCCAACGATGATCTCATCCCCTCGCTGGCAGTGGACAAGCAATGCAAGCAAGTTGCCCATTGTCCCGGACGGGACGAATATCGCGGATTCTTTTCCCAGCATTTCAGCCGCCAGCGCCTCCAACTTGTTGACTGTTGGATCATCACGAAAAACATCGTCGCCCACCTCGGCTTCCGCCATCGCTTCGCGCATTTCAGGCGTGGGCTTTGTTACAGTATCTGAACGAAGATCGACAAATTCCATCTCATCATCCTTTACGTAAATTTTCCAATACAATCTCGAGCTCCACCGGTAACGGCGCTTCGAAATTCATTGGCTGTGTTTCGTTCGGCAGAATGATACTCAAACGATACGCATGAAGAAAGTGCCGCTTTATATCCACTGTGGGTTTCTTACGCCCATATACCTTATCACCCACGATCGGGCAATTCAAAAAGACGCAATGCAATCGGATTTGATGCGTCCGCCCAGTATGCGGATGAAATTCAAGCAGCGTGTGACTATTGAACTCTTCGATCGTCTGATATTCTGAAACAGCTTCGCGCCCCTTCTTTTCAGAAACAATTGCCATGCGTTTTCGCTGTTTTGTATCGCGCCCAATGTGGGCTTCGACCCGCCCGGAGGGTGTCGGCGGTTTGCCATCCACAAGGGCGAGATAGGTTTTATTAACTTTCCGCAGACGGAACTGGTCTTGCAGCCAACGATGCGCGCGTTCGTTCTTCGCGAGCAGGATTAATCCAGAAGTCTCTTTATCGAGGCGATGCACAACGCCAGGGCGTTCCTCACCACCGATGCCTTCAATTTCAGGGTCGTATCCCATGACCGCGTTAACCAATGTCCCGGACGGGTGCCCAGCGGCGGGATGTACTACCATGCCGGCAAGTTTATTGACCACGATCAGGTCATCATTCTCGAAAATAATATCAAGTGGGATATTTTCCGGGATAATTGCTGTCGCGATGGTTGGCGGAATTCGAACCGTCACCGTGGTGCCGAATTCAAGGGACTGGCCAGTTTTCCACGCGGGTTGACCGTTCACATCCACATGACCATTCGCAATAAAACCTTGTATACGTGCACGGGAAAACTCCGGCAACTGTACGACCAGAAATTTATCAAGTCGCTCAGAAGTCTCTTGCTCGAACAAAAAGCTTACAGTACGCTCACTCACTGGTCACTTCGTTAATCGTTGTGTTTGCATTCTCTTCAGCCGATTCCTTGGTCTTCTTTTCACCGCGTTCCATTATCCAAACACCAATAAGCAATACCGCCGCGCCAACACTGATACTTGCATCTGCCACATTGAAAACTGGGAACGTGCCGACGGAGATAAAATCGGTGACATGCCCGATCATAAGGCGGTCGGCAAGGTTGCCGACCGCGCCGCCCAATTGCATGCTCATTGCAAGCCGCAATGACCAATCTGCCTTTTCGACCTGGGGGTAGTAATAAAGGATCAAACCGATAACGATAAAGGCAAGCACCGTAAAAACCATGCTTCCCTCTTTAAATAAACCGAACGCCGCGCCGGTGTTATACCAATGCACGATGCGCGCATATGGACTGAGCCATTCCAAGGACTCGGGTAACCACCTGCCGCCTAAAGGAATGTTCGCGCGCACTAAATTTTTCGTCCATTGATCGAGTGCGACTATAACCGCCGCGATAACAATAATCTGCCAATATTTTCGAACCAAGTTGTTCAATTTTCACCTCAAACGAAATCGCCCCATTCTACCATCACTCAATGACGTACATGCGCGGCACGCGCGCGCTGATATTTGTGAGCACTTCATACTCATTTGTGCCAGTCCACTTCGCAAGATCTTCTGCCTTAATATCTTTCCCCAGCAAAATAACATGGTCGCCGACTTTCACGTCATCGTCACCGACATCCACCATAAACTGATCCATGCAAATGCGCCCCACTTGCGGATATTTCTTTGAGCCGATCATCACCCGCGCATTATTCGACATGCGGCGGAAATATCCATCAGCATAGCCGCATGGGACGGTGACGATTCTTGTTTCCGCTTCAGCCTGCCACAACGACCCATAACTGACAGCCCGCCCTGGCCTTGTCCGTTTTGAGAAGGAGACTCGCGCGTGCCATGTCAATGCAGGTTTTACATCAATGATACGCTCCGCTTCATCACCAGGATATACGCCGTAAAACAATATACCCGGACGAACCATGTCAAAGTGCGCTTGAGGCAGATTTAGTATACCGCCCGAATTACTGACGTGCCTAATAGGCGGTAAGGGGATGGCCAATTTATCATACACATCGACAATAGTTTGAAAACGCTCCAATTGCAATAAAGAATAAGCCTTGTCGGCCAATTCCGAATTTGCAAGATGAGTATAGACTCCTTCAATATTCAGGTGGCTACACGCTGTCGCTTTTTCGATTAAGCCTTGTGCTTCATATTCGTGGACTCCCACTCTTTCCATGCCAGTATCGAATTTCAGATGAGTCGTGATCCGTGTACCAGTTTTCTTTCCAACATCATCTGCCATCTCAAGCAACTCAATGGATGAACCTGTCAGTGTCAAATTATATTCTGCAAAATAAGGCACCTGCTCCGGCAGAGTCCCGCCGGCAACAAGGATGGGTTTCTTAATTCCCAGCTTGCGTAGATGAATTCCCTCTTCAAGGATTGCCACGCCAAAATAGTCTACATACGGCTCGAGGAACGGCGCAACGCCGTCCACGCCGTGACCATACGCGTTGGCTTTGATCATCGGCATCACCATCGCCGGGGCAACATGCCTGCGGATGGCTTCCAAGTTTTCCTTTAATTGAGATAAGTGGATTTCAAGATACACGGGGCGAATATGTTCGGTCATAAACGAATTCTAAAGCGTATCAAGTGTTTCGTAAAACCCCATTATGTATCTGTTATTTCCTTCGCCAATGATATTCCACATCCGGCTCACTCTCCGGTGCGGGGCTCACACCAAATTTCTCTGCTGTGAAGCCATACCTTTCATAGAACGCGCGCGCGCCAGAATTGACCTGCAGCGTAAACAGCCATAAATGATCCGGAGACTGCGCCTTTGCATGATCCAAAAGAGCCGAACCTATCCCCTTCCTCCAATGGTCAGGATGAATGTACAAATGATCGATAAAATCGGATTCCATTGCAATGAAAGCGACAGGATACTCTTCCACATCAACTACCCAAACTTTATTATTCATCAAAATATGGTTTTTGAAATATTCTCGATCTTCGTAAAAGAAATGTCCCTTTGCACGTTGAAACTCAGGCAATGACCTTTCACGCGCGATGCGCCACAAAATGGTGACGGCATCAAAATCCTTTGGTTGATAATTGCGGAAAATAAATATTTCTTCCACGATACTCCTGTCCTTAAATAATTTGAGTCAAACAGAAAACGACGACGCTTGACTCAAAAAGATTCTAGCATAAGACGGAGATGTTATTCTCCCGGCAAACGAAACCTGACCCACGAATCGTTCTCTCGCAGGGAAAACTGATTCGGCGCTTCTAGTGTATACAATGCTGACAATTTGTCACCGCCAAGCGCATTCCCCGCTTGTTCATTCTTGATGCAACCAAATATACGAGAGCGGAAAAGCGGAATCCACGCGAGGACCTGACCATAACGCTCCGCATCCATTGTGACGATGGGCCATACACGGCGGGACGGTCCGCGCGCGAGGAGCCAGCGGAAGTTTTGCAGAGCATCAAGGTCTAATTTAGCAATTGCTTCAAGATCGTCCACGATTAACAACACAGACTGGCGAGAATTCTTGTTCTCATGCGCCCAGGTTGCCATCGAACGGACGAGGCCATGTGTGCCCTTGTCTGTTACAAAGAAGACACCGGCTCGATGATCGGTGTTCGTGATCTCATTCCACTCATCAGGGCGGCTGGTGACAACTCCGTATTGCAAGTCGCTTGGTTGATGCGATTGTATAAGAGCGCGTACAACAGATTGTAAAAACGCCGTTTTGCCCGATCCTGCCTCGCCTGTGACAAGTAACGGGCCCGGAATTGGGTCATGCAAATTCAACAGGACAGGTAAACCGTCTGATGCAACGCCGAGGAAGAGGGCTTCACGCGGTAATGGTCCACTTTTAGTGAGGATACTACTCAACGAAACAGAAACAGTTTTCGGCTGAGGAGTAAGCGCGGATTCTTCATCCTTAATTTCTAAATATGAATTTTGTCCAAAAGAAAATTGTTGGGGATCGGGAGACATACGTTATCCTTTCACTAGAACGTATGTTCTATTTTACACTTTGTCCCCTACACGTCAAGGTGGTTCGCATTATAGTTTTATGGCAAAATATTTTTATTGATCATCCATGTGTGAAGTTCAAATATCAATCTCCCCACCTTTACCATCGGATCGGTGCCGATCAATTCCTGCGCCTCTTCAAGCGAATTTGCTTTGAGAGCACCAACGCCGCGTATCTCACCACTGGTTGCAAATGAATCGAGCAATGGACCATTAATAACGAGTTTGCCCATTTCAGCCAGACGCGTGAGGTTTGCCATATGAGCCTCCTGCAAAGTGCTGATCTCAGGCGTTGAGTCTGGACTCCAAGCGGGTCCTTTCTTAAGCAGAAAGATATAATAGATCGTCATCCCCATCGCTTCGGCATCTTTCCAGGCTTGTTTGTCGTTGTACGTCATTTTTTCTCCCTGTGGAATTAGCATTAGGTTATTTACCTAATAACGGGCGTAAAGTCTACACCCGTTATTAGGTAAAACGTGACGATTATGCCATCGCGCCAACGATCGCACCAAACGCAACGAAATTGACGAGATGGTTGCCGGCCTCGATCGCCCAGACCTTGAGTCCGTGCCCAGCAAATAATTTGTTCACGAGGTTGGTCGGCGCAACAAACCCAAGCCAAAGCATAAAGCCAGCCGTGGCACCTGATGCTAGGGTTACTCCGCCGGTCATACTACCCATAGCATTCACCATCAACGACATAAATATCGCTTGTACGAAGCCAGCGACGATAGTCAGGATCCATGTTGATGCCCCTGCGGCTTCCATGCTGCCATCACCTGTTTTCCCTATGCCCGCCCACCATGCAGGGAAGAACAACTTGGGGTTATACCAGATAAACCCACTAACCATACTGAACACAACACAAATTACAACAGCCAGCCAATTAATACTACTAAAATCCATCTCAAACTCCTTTCAATAAGTCGATTGACGCGCGCCAACCTTTCGGATATTATAACCCGAATATTTGTTCTAGGTTGTGCTACACTATAGAATAATACAGACTACCGATCCTTTACAATATTTTCTTTTGTTTCTATCACTTCCGCTCTTAGTTTCCCCGCGGACAGATCCTGCAATTCCTTCTGAAACCCATCCAGCGACTCGACTGGAAACTGCAATGTCATTGTCACATCTTCAGCAAAATCTTCGCCCAACACCTCCCCATCATTTCGACCCACCATTAAGCGGACTCGTTCCAACAGGTTATACGGAATCGCGACCATCCCTACATTCACGGGGACACGTCGTCCGCGCTCGACAGCATTGACCACCATCTGTGTGGATTCGGTATATGCCTTCACCAATCCACCCGTCCCCAACTTCGTTCCGCCGAAATAACGAGTGACGACGACCGCCACATCGCCAAGTCCAATGCCTCGCAGGACCGCCAGAACAGGCTTACCCGAAGTCCCGCTCGGCTCCCCATCATCCGAACAATACTCAGTGACGGTATTTCCACCGCCGATCACATAAGCAGGGACGTTGTGGCTCGCATCAGCAAACTCTTTTTTGATGCGTGCGATGAACGCCCGTGCTTCAACCACGTTGAAAACAGGTGCGAGAGTCGCGATAAAACGCGAATTGACCACCACGTGCTCTCGGCGAATTTCGTTGAGAGGCACAGAATAATCCTTGGACATGCTGCCTATTGTACTGTGAGCCCGTGGAATCCATTTTTACAGATGTGTATCCAGCCACTCGATAATGGACATGATCAAATCTGGCTCACGAGAGAACATCTGTGTGCCGTGACCAACATCGTCATACATCACGAGATTTACATCACCCAATGCCTTCGCCGCCACCCAAACTTGCCTGAGTCCAGTCTCTCCGTGACCACGCATATCGATCGCCAGAACAACGTAACCCGATTCTGCAAGCTTCATGGCAACATCTTTCCACTCCCGATTATTGCCTCTGTGCATTTGCAACAAAAGGACGGCAGGATTGGGATTTGAGTTTTCATTTTCAGGGCGGTATAGGGCACAGACTATACTCTCATCGTTTGCCTCAGCAAAGTTGACGATCTCCGGCAAGAAAGGCGAAATAGATGCATCAGTGGACGTAAGCGCATTAGTGGCAGATGGCGACACCGCAATATTAGTTGCAATTGCAGCGGGATGAATTTCTGTCGGCTCTGGAATTCCGGAGCATCCGACCAATAGGATAATCACCAATAATAGATATTTTTTTCATTACTATTCACCTATCTATATGAATTCAATACAATTCTTTGATGGAATGAAACGTTTCATCACCCCTCTCGAGGACTGCGTTCAGTTATTATCCGTCTTAAGAGATATACCCTTGACAGACCGCTCTGAAACCTCCAACCACTCTCCCATATCTCCAAAAGGAGAGATGTTTCTTATAGGGAACTCAGAGAAAAAAATTAACTCCCGACCCTTTTCACGCTGGAGCGGTTCAACGCGACACATTAATCCATCAGCACTATCAGGGTGAGGTCCTGAACACACGCATCGATAAAGTCGTTCTCATATTGTTGTTTGAACAAATTCTATGACAAAGGTTTACAATATATTATCAGATCATCAACTTACCATCAGATAGGTAGTATTATTCAAGAAGTTATGGTGTTTTATGACCGAAAATGCTTTCTTGTTACTACAAGAATATAGAAATCCTTGTGGGAATTTTCATTATGGAAATCCTGAGATTTTGAGAATATATGCAAAAAGTGAAGATTTTTATCGCAGAAGATGATGAAGTGATAGCTTCAAACATCGCTGCCTCCCTAGAAAAACTGGGGTATATTATTGCCGGGCATGCTGACCGGGGCGAGAACACTATTCAAAAGGTGGAGGAAATCAAACCCGATTTGGTCCTCGTGGATATTCATCTCAAGGGTCAAATGAATGGGGTCGCAGTTGCCAAACACATCCATTCTTATTTTGAAATTCCAGTGATCTTTATCAGCGCACATGCCGATACGCTCACACTGAATAACGCCCTCCCAGCGCAAGCGTATGGATTTTTAATCAAACCGTTCGAAGCGCGGGAACTCAAATCCAACATCACCATGGCGCTCTACAAGCACGACATGACCCGCAAATTGCGTGAAAGCGAAGAACGCTACTCTTTGGCTGTTCGCGCTGCCAATGACGGCATCTGGGATTGGAATTTGAAGACAAATGATATTTATTATTCGATTCGCTGGATGGATATGCTTGGATATAAAGAAGGTGAAATAGGGACCAATCCAAATGATTGGTTCAAACTTATTCACCCGGACGACCAGAAAGCGTTCCAGGTGAATTTAATCTCCCATCTAAAAGGATCAACGTCCCACTTCGAGTACGAATATCGAATTCAACATTCCAATGGCAGATATATATGGGTTCTCAGTCGCGGGCTGGCAGTGCGTGATCCAAAAGGCTCTCCTTACCGAATGGCAGGTTCCCAATCCGATATCACTGCCCGCAAACTGGCAGAAGAACGGCTGGCTCATGATGCAGTCCACGATGCGCTGACCGGTCTGCCAAATCGTGTACTTTTTCTGGATCGGTTACAGAACCGTCTGGAACGCACGAAGCGGAATCAGAATGACCTGTTTGCGGTCATGTTTATCGATCTTGATCGCTTCAAGGTAGTGAATGACAGCCTCGGACATGCGGTTGGCGACCAGTTGCTGGTTACGATAGCCAGTCGCCTAAAACTTTGCCTACGGTTGGATGATACAGTCTCGAGATTAAGCGGTGACGAATTTGCCATTCTGCTCGACGTGATAAAGGATCATAGTGAAGCAAGCCAGATTGCAGATAGGATCAGGGGGCAGTTGAAAACAACCGCCATGCTGGGCGCCGTGGAGCGCTTTCCGACAGCTAGCATTGGCGTGGTCTTGTTCAATAAAAGTTATTCGAAAGCAGAAGATCTACTGCGCGATGCAGATGCTGCCATGTACCATGCCAAATCATTAGGGGGGAACCAATATCAATTATTCGATAATTCTATGCACACCAGTGCCGTAAAGCTGATTAGGCTTGAAGGCGAATTAAAACGCGCTGTCGAGCGAAAAGAATGGCTGATCCATTATCAACCGATTTTTTCGCTGGTCGATGGGAAGCCGATGGGGGCTGAAGCGTTGGTACGGTGGCTGCACCCAAAGAGAGGCATCCTTTTACCGAAAGAATTTATAGATGTAGCAGAAGACACCGGCCTCATTCTGCCCATAGGGGAACAAATATTACAGGAAGCCAGCATACAGGCTAAAGTTTGGCGCGAAGCTGGAAACACCGAGTTTTGGGTGTCTGTAAACCTGTCTGCACGCCAGTTTCAGGATGCGAATCTGGTTGAAAAGATATCCAATATCCTTTCAATAACCGGACTACCCGGGGATGGCTTGAGATTGGAAATAACGGAGAGCGTTGCCATAAGAGATACTGAATACACCATCAAGGTTCTTAACGGATTGGAGTCGTTGGGAGTCAAAACATCACTTGATGATTTTGGGACCGGGTATTCATCCATCAGCTATCTGAAACAGTTTCCATTAAAGGTTCTCAAGATCGACAAATCATTTATTCAGGATATTAAGATAAATGAAAAGAGCGAATCTCTAATCAAGGCGATCATTACCATGGCTCGCTCGATTGGTCTTGAAGTAGTTGCTGAGGGGGTAGAAGAGGAAGAACAACTTGCATTTCTAAATTTGCACTTATGCGATCAGGTTCAGGGATATTTGCTGGGTCATCCCATAGCGGCGGATGAATTGACAAAGTCGCTCCAGATCAAAAGAAATAAACTAAGTTAGAATGGCCCATGGTTGAAAATCGATAACCTTTTATATTAACGTCAACTCCGTCGTTGTATCCCTCGACTTCTTCCTCGACATATCCTTAACATACTGAATATCCCCCGGTCTGCTGTACTTTTCCTTAAACGCGGCGCTGACCAAATCTTTTAAGCGATCACTTCGCGTTTGGATCGCACGGACAGGGATTTCCTTTTCACCCAAAACAATGATTCCCTGAGGGTCCTCTAGAAACGTCCGCCACCAACCGCGCGGCTTCATGCTCCACGAGCGGACAAAGACTCGTCTTTCCACGACGACCGCCCAAATGCCAATGATAGGGTGAGTCGTACCTCTTCCCGCGCGCATGCCGAGAATTTTATCCTTGCTGATGGATTCGAGAACTTTACTGGTAAAACGCTTATTTGCTTTCATTTGATTCTCCCGTGTTCTTCCAGATCGGTGAGCAACAAATCCAATGCACCGACGGAAACCTGCAACTCGCGCAGAGATAATCCAAGGGAAACGATCATTAATATCAACGCGATGGCAAAACTCCACTGTCCGCCTGTGACCCAGCCTGAAAAGAGAGCGAACATGCTTATCACACAGAACAATAAACTCAACACACCTGTTATCTGCATGTTGCGGATCAAATACACGCGGTAGCGCAGGTTTTCGATCTGCCCCAGCAGGCTCTCGTCATGGTCAGCGTCATATCGGTCGTGCAATGTGCGGATGATCGTGGCGAGCGTTAAAAAACGATTGGTGTAGGCAAGCATTAATAATGTGACTGTCGGGAATAATAACGCGGGTGTCGTCAGGTCGATTTCCATTCTGCGATTATATCGTTTATCAAATCAACATTTGCATGTTCTACGAAGCCGTTGCAAACAGACACTTGAGATACGCCCCCTCTTTGTATGTGACAGGATGATCGAGCGCGTGACCCGTCCGTTCGATCTCTTTCAACGTCCGCCCCGCATCTTTCGCGGATCTGTGAATTGATTCGAAAAAAGTATCATTATCCACCCGACTCGAACAGGAGGCTTGCACAAGCGTGCCGCCTTTCCGCAACACGGCCAAGCCAAGACGGGTCAATTTGCGATAAGCAGATAACGCCGCAGCGACTTGTTTTTCACTTTGCGCAAACATCGGCGGATCGATGATGACCATATCAAAGAAACGTTTATTCGATGCCAAGCGGGCAAACACTTCAAAGGCATCCTCGGCTATCGTTTCGTGATGGACGGTCAACTTGTTATGCACCATATTGCGGATTGCAGCTTCTAAGGCTGATGCGCTGACATCAACACTGACTACCTCCTTCGCGCCTCCACGCGCTGCGTAGACGGAGAATCCGCCGGTATAGGCGAACACATTGAGTACGGATTTACCTTTGGAAAGTTTTTCAACGCGTGCACGATTATCACGTTGATCGAGGAAGAAGCCGGTCTTCTGCCCGTTGATGGGATCAGTTTCGAAGACGAGACCATTTTCTTTGAATAGGATCAATTTCGGGGGTGTTTGAAGCGTGAGCGACATCCCTTCGGTAAGTCCATGCAGGGATTTAATCTGTACGGCGGTGGATCGATTGAGTCGCAATACCAAATGATTCGCAGGGCTGACCTGCGCAAGCGCGCCGCAAAAATCTTTGAGGTGAGGGATCCATGCAGGAGTATATAATTTGAGGACGAGTGTGTCAGCATAGCGGTCAATGATCAAGCCGGGCAAACCATCGTTTTCGCCATTGATGAGACGATAGCCATTCGTATCCCGTTTTTTCAATGGTGCGCGAACACGAAAAGCATCAGCAATCTTCCCCTGATACCATTCCATATTTATAGCAGCAGGTTCGCGGGCTTGTAAAACCCGGACCCGGATCGAGGAGCCCGGGTCATATAAACCTATGGCTAGAAACTGGCGTTTATTGTCAAAGATTACGGCAAGGTCGCCAGGAGCCCCAGTGTGGCTTAGTTCAGTAATGGACTGATCGAACACCCATGGATGCCTCATGCGAATGGCGCGTTCGGCAGGAGGAGTGACTCGAAATGCGATCCGTCGAGAGGAAGGAGCGGGAAGTTGCGATAAAGATGAGACAAAGTCCATGATGAAGATTATACAACCCAGCCCTTAAAACACACTCTTTTCTTTCTTTGTAGTGTGATATAACTTTCGGGAATCAACCATTCTGTAAACTTAATCTACAAATCCATTATGAATCAAACCGTTCGGTTTTTTCTTTACTGGCTGATCTTAAACATAATCGGTTTCAACCTGGGAAGCCTGCACGGTTCAACCAATAATGGGTTCATTCCCTTGGCAATCGGAGGCTATCCAGGTCTGATATTGGGCGATCTGGTCTTTGGCGCATTGATCGGTCTGGCGCAATATATTGCGATTCGAAAAACCGATTTCATATCCGTGTCTTTATGGTGGGTGGCAGCGACCAGCCTCGGATTTACGATTGGAGCCCGTATGGGCTCTTTGCTTACCTTCCAGATTACAGATGATTGGGTTGTTGCAGGTATTGTTTTTGGGGTGTTCATGGGAGGCTCTATAGGTCTGACTACTGGTTTCACTTTATTTA
>DNDO01000234.1:0-163 GCA_003484265.1 Anaerolineae bacterium | reverse complement strand
GCAGGGGAGAGTATCGCTTTTGCGTCCCATTTTTCACATGACACTGTTCCGTTTGTTGCCTTACCTATTGCATGTGTCACAGGCTGGGGATTGGTATGTCTTCGTCACCGCATACCCACGCCGGAAGGACATAAGCCTATACCCCAATCCCAAACGCAACATG
>DNDO01000192.1:5530-5995 GCA_003484265.1 Anaerolineae bacterium | reverse complement strand
GCACATCACGTGATGTGCCGAGTGGAATGCTTTCCGAGTCGAAACGGTCAAGCTGTTGGTTACGACAAATGAACATGGGGGATGGGTTGTTGCGCGCGAGGACAATGGTTCCGCTATGCAGGTCTATGGATGCGATGTTCAGCGTGCAGATCACCTTCCCTTTTTTATCCGTGTAGAGCGCGTCTGATGCGGCTCGCGCGGCGGCTCCATCACGAACGCCTTCTGCCAGGAGGCCGATCACCTTGCGGACAACCATCTGTGAGACGGCTTTTGCGCCGCGTCCCGATGTCTGTCCGTCAGCGAGCACAACAGACAACCCCCCGTTGGGACGCTCGACCACTTCAAGCGTATCTCCACTTTCGGATGTGGCGTATTTATTGACTTTTGCTACTGCGATCTGAACTTCCATGCCCTGATTTTACTATGGGAATGATACGTATTGTTTTACAGGAAGAACCAGTCGAA
>DNDO01000192.1:418-5229 GCA_003484265.1 Anaerolineae bacterium | reverse complement strand
GTAATCTGCATTCCATCAGGGTCCTTCAAGCGGACGTTGTAATCGCCCCACGGCGTAGTAACTGGTGGATGTACCAAGGTAGCACCATGCGCGAGTAACCGTTTCATAGCCGCCTCCAGGTCGGGGACTTGAAGCGCGAATCGTATCTGCCCGCTGACCCGTGAGCCTGCTTCGAGTTGGTCGATGGTCTCCGCCTGTGTTTCGTCGAATATCTCAAGAGTGGCGTTACCCATATCGATGACGAGTGCCTGCCCCTGACCATTGTTCCATATGGCGGCGGGTTCGATGCCGAGACCGTCGCAATAGAATTTTACGGACCGCTCATAGTCGCGGGTTGTAAGCGCAATGCGTAATTCAAGAACTGGATGGTTTGAAGTTTTCATTTTTACCTTTACGAATTGGATTGATCAAACGAAGAGGATACCCCAGGATTCTCATCAGTGAGAGGAAAAAATAAAGGATGATGGGCATATAAATTTTTTCAATGCGAAATGCCTGTTTGTTGAAATATTCGTCAACATAGTGGGTGGTGCTGGCTGGGACCAGGTAGAGTTTCAGCCAAGTAGTAAACTGTCTGACATTTGCAAACGTTGGCATGATTCCCATCTCTTTTGCGAGAAGGTCGCAGTAGGGATATTGCTCGACAGGGTAGACATTGTTTACATCGATCGTGCGATACTCCTCGCTCAGTGTCTGCCAATCATACTTCTGTTTCTTTTCCAATTCGGATGGGAGCTTGATCTTTCCAGAAAGCACACCAATTGCATAACGAGCTTGCATTTCGCTGATCGTTGGGATATTGCCAATGATGGGGCGGGCAAAACCGATCAGGAACAGGTTGGGTTTGTCAGTATGGACACACCCAAGGTAAAAATCCTTTAACTGGATGGCGCCTGCGGAAAGATCGGTCAGGTGGGAGCGGTAGCCTGCGGACCAAGCCAGCAGGTCCGGGGAGACTCGAAGTGTGGTTGTCCGGTCGAAATCGAAGTACTCGTCCCATTGATCGTTCGTGGGCGGTCCGATGATGTGGAGCCGGTTCGCTGCAACCGCATCGAGGAAATCATCGCTCTTGTTGTGGAAAACGTTGAAGAGCTCATCGCCTGCGCGGGCTTTGAGTTTGAGATCCCACTCGCGCCTCCGTGATTCGGCTTGATGGTCGGGATCGCTGTTTGAACCTCGGTGAGGGAACCATCTTGCGAGAAGGCGGGTATAGCGGATGCGAAAAGTGACAAACCTTTCACCGACCCAATTGCGTAAACGTTTGTCGAACGATAGCAGGAGACGATTACGCAGGAAATCGGACGGCACACCGCGGATCGGATGATAGCGCGGACTGACGCGGATGCCGGAACGAAGCGATAGATAGACCTTGTTATTGTGCTCTGGTTTCGCGAGGTGGTTGGCAACATCCGCCGCGGACTCGCCGCCTCCGACCACAACGACAGTTGCGTTGCGAACATTTTCTGGGTCTTCAGCGATCGGAACAGCCGTGGAGCCGAAAGGGACTTTTTGGTTCACCAGGCCGGTGCAAAGAAAAACCGCGTCGAAAATCCGGTAATTTTCTTTCCCGTTTTCGGAAAATAGAAGCCTCCAGTTGTCATTCGACCGCTCAATATGCCGTAGTTCGATGCCAAATTGAATGAACTCATGCAATTTAAAATGTGAAGCGAACTTTTCGAGATAATCGCCGAATTCAGCGCCGCGAAAAAATTCACCATGGTTTTTATCCAATGAAACATTCGATGTCCATTTGCGGAAGCAGGAAAATTGCGTGGTGTACTTGGTGGATGTGGAGATAAAGTCTGGTCGTTGATCGCCCCAGCAGCCGCGCACGGAGTGGCTTTTCTCGAAGCAGAAGATATCATTTGAGGGAAAGGTATCGAGAAGATATTTCAGTGTTACGAGTCCGCTGCTGCCAGCGCCGATGACGGCGATTTTCATGGGAGTTGATTCCTGTTGGTTCTGTACAGGGCATGACGTTATGTTTAATGAATAGAATGATAATTCATTTCGCTGTACCGTTCCGATCCATAAACGATCTAAACAACGGTCAGACTTATCAGCACATAATTAAACTGACCCGACTCGGGCACAAACAACAGTAGGCGGTCCCCCGATGCGACTGGTTTTGTTTTCAGGTATTCATCGAGCATGATGAATATGCTCGCGGCACCGGTGTTGCCCGCCGTGCGCAGGTTCGTCCAGTAGGGGACCTCGCGGTTCGGTGAAAGTTCGGTCATTATCTTCCTGACCGACGACTCGAAATAGTACGATGACATATGAGGGAGTACCATCGTGTAATTCTCGAGCGCTTCATCGTTTTCGCACAAGGCGCCTTCCACCGCCTTTTTAGAGAGCGGCGCCATATTTTTCGCAAGGATTCTTATATTCTGACTCAAGATCATCTTGTCGCTTTCGATATGCATACATAGCGGAGCCTCATGCGCGAACGAGCGCGAGTAGCTCCAGTCCACTTTGAGAGAGACGCGCTCTCTGCGCGGTCGGGGTTCGATGAGAAACGCCCCAGCGCCGTCGGACAGCATGAATCGCAGGAACACAGACATGAACCACTTGGACGCTCTAACGTTTTTTATGATGGTTGGAATGTCGTATGTGGTGCGGAACTTCCTTGATTTAAGCCCATCGGACGCCTGTTCAACGCCGACGCATATCGCCGCATCGGCATCACCAGACCTTACGGCTCTAGCAGCATTGACGATTGCCTGCGCCCCCGATGTGCAGATTCCTGAATTTGAATTGATCTCAACCGAGTGGCTGACAACATTATCCTTGCGCAACTGGTCGTGCAAAATGGAGGAAATGCCCGGGGCGAGATAAGGCGCATGGGTGGTCCCAGCAGACAAATAGTCGATCTGAAGCGGATCTTTATCCTGTGGCAGACAGTCTTTCACCGCCTCCGCCGCAAGTTGATAGAGCGAATGAGTCGCATTCTGTTTTTTGTCGAGGGCATAATGGCGGGATTCGATACCGTTGGCTTTGAGAATTTTGTCCCGGATGCGCCCTTCACCGATTACTTTTCCCAGATATTCTTGCAGGTGCGCGTTATCGATCGGTTCTCCGGGCAGGAATGATCCTGTGCTCGTGATAAAGCAATCGCTCATGTCAGCCTCGCTTCCGCAATAATTCGTAGGCGAATTCGTTGAATGCGATGTGGTAATAAAGATATTGGTTGGGGTCGGAGCGGAACGCGTCGCTGTTGTAATGACTGCGGTTGCTGTACGTTTGAAGGTAGAAGTCGAGGTCGATCATTGCCCGTTCGTCGTCTGCGCAAATATGCTTCAAACACCAAAGCAACAACGAGTCGGAATCGAACGAGTTGAGCGCGCGGATGGACGTATGGAAATCGGCAAACAATGTGATCGTCATGACAACAACAATGACCACATTGGATGCGCCGAAGATCTGCCACGAGTACTTGCTGTTCTCTTCCAAAACCTTGCTTCCGAAACTTTCAATATCTTCCGGCTTGCTATTTCGATAGAGATCAATGTTTTCCAGAAAGGCGTGTTTGTCAAAACGCTCGAAGACCTCGTAGGATAGGTCATCATGACAGATGGTCAGCCCGTGATCGAGAATATCCTGGATCGAGTTGACGGTGAAATCCCCGTCGATGCCCTTGAGCATTTCGCCGGTTCTTTCCCTGCGTTCGGGAGTGCCGGAAAGCAGGTAGCGGTAGAGCAGCGGCTCGATCTGTACGTGCCTGATCAGCAGTTTGAGCGCATCGCGGGAAGCCAGATACTTGATGCCGAACGCGAGAATGCCGTCTATTATTTTATTTTCATAGCCCCACGCCCTGCGATGGAATACAAATTTTATGGGAACCAGAACAATACGAATGAAAAAGAAGGAGATGGTGAATACCGGGCGGATGAAGCGGTAATCGAACCGCGCCTTTTCCTTGTCGAATATTTCGTTGATATAGTCTGTTACGTAGGGAAAACTTTGCATTGTGTTCGCTGACTCCTCTGAATGACATTGCTTTCTTGTTACCTCGAATATACACCAGTGAGACTGCCAAAGCCAGATGAAAAACTGCCAAAAGGAGTCAAACTGAAAATGGGATTGCCTACTCCAGACTCTCCAACCAAAGATTTGTGTCCTCCGCTTTAACCGCCCGCTCCGCCTCATGGATCAGTGCTTTCAGGTTTCGTCTGCGCCTGAACGGGGCATTAGGCGGCAGATAGGAATCAGGTAATTGTCCCGGCTGGTCGTTCAATGAGACGTTGAAGCACGGTGACCAGCGCTGGATAAGCATCCGCTCGGAGGCGTTCAGATCATTACCAACCTCATCGAATTGCGCGGACTTTGAACTCATCATTTGAATCGTAAAACTCATCGACTTGGGCCAATTCACCCAGATGAACCGGCCAATGATCGAATGACCTTTAAATCCGCTCAGCAAATGGTCCCAAATTCGGGCAAAGGCAAGGTGGGATTGCCCGACATAAAAAGAGACCTCTTCATCACGAAAGTGATAGAGGTCGAAGTCCTTCCAGGATTCGGGGGATTCGTGGACGAGCAGGAATCGCTTGAGATGCAATGAGGTATTTTCGATGGGCATGGATTTGTTATACAGTAATAAGAATAAAAAGAAAAGCCCCGAAGCTTTTTATCTTTTATACTCATATACTCAATTTCCCTCTTTTCTTTCGACGTGGTTGTTTTTCGCTGGGTTGCTATTAAAGGTTACAGCGATACAATGCGAGCTGACCATCACTATGATTAACTGTTTTGATGAACTCCCATCCCAAGCCCTCAAGAATACCAGCCGCTACCACCGTGGTTGCATG
>DNDO01000192.1:0-149 GCA_003484265.1 Anaerolineae bacterium | reverse complement strand
CTCTTGCGACGACTGGGAGCCATTTTCACGAAAGACAATCGTACCAACAAGCTCATTGGACTCGAAGGCAACAAGGCGAATGGGAAGACGATCGCGGGATGCATCTTCGAGAAAATCCTGCTCCAACTCTGCCTGTGACCAATCAGCAT
>DNDO01000013.1 GCA_003484265.1 Anaerolineae bacterium | reverse complement strand
GCTTGATACGGATGCCGCGCGCGGACATCTTGCCGCCGCAACGTATCTTCAAATGTCGCTTAAGCCGCACATATATCACATCGTTGGTCACACAGAGGCTGACCATGCTGCAACAGCCGATGACGTGATCGAAGCCAGCAAGATCGTTCGGCGTTCCATCGAAAATGCCGTGCGCGGCGCGCCAGATATGACCGCAGATAAAACGATCACGAAACGGAGGAAGGAACTGGTGAAAGAAGCGAACCTCTTGTTGGATGCCATCTCGCGTCTCGCTGGAGCCGAAGCCGGAGACCCGTTTACTGATGCCGCCACTTTAACCCGGGCGGTGACGTCCGGTTTCATGGATGCGCCGCAACTGCGAAATAACAAATTCGGGCGGGGAGAGGTTCGCACGAGAATAGTCGATGGCGCAAGCAGGGCTGTCGACCCCAAAGGAAGACCGATCAAGGAAGAGAAGCGTATCTCAAGTCTGAATTAATCCAGGAGGAATGAATGACAAATAAATTCACGGTGATCGGAGCAGGACACGGTGGTAAGACCATGGCGGCGCATTTGGCGCTGATGGGGAACTCAGTCACTTTATATAATCGCACTCCCGAACATGTTGCAGTTATAAAGAAGCGAGGTGGCATCGAACTGGAGAGTGAAGAAGAAGGCGGTCCGCATGGGTTCGGAAAACTTGCGGCGGTTACATCTGAGATCGAAGACGCTATAAAAAATTCGGATGTGATCATGGTTGTCCTGCCTTCATCGGCACACAACGATATTGCCAGGACGTCTGCACCTTTTCTGCGTGATGGACAGATCGTGATCCTGCATCCCGGTCGCACGTGCGGCGCGCTCGAGTTCTCCAAAGCCATCCGCGACAGCGGATGTACAGCAGATGTGATCGTTGCGGAAGCAGAGACGTTTATCTATGCTTCGCGCTCCGATGGCCCTGCACAGGCGCGTATATTTCGAATCAAGGAGGCAGTTCCCCTTGCCGCTTTGCCCCATACGCGCACACAACAGGTTTTGGATGCAATCGCTGAAGCCTATCCGCAGTTCATCGATGGCGTGGACGTGCTCCATACAGGCTTGAACAACATGGGCGCGATCTTCCACCCAGCACTGGCACTTCTCAATGCGGGCTGGATCGAAACCACGCACGGTGATTATGAATTCTATATCGACGGGGTTTCGCCTTCTGTGGCGCGCATGCTGGAGGTTTTAGACCGAGAACGCGTCACCGTGGCGTCTGCGTTGGGCATCCGCGCGCGGACCGCGCTCGAATGGTTAAAACTTGCCTACGATACAACCGGCGCAGACCTGCACGAAGCCATACACAACCAGCCCGGTTATTATGGCATCAAGGCGCCCTCCACCTTGAACCACCGTTATATATTCGAGGATGTGCCGATGAGCCTGGTGCCGATTGCCTCGCTTGGAATGCGTTATGGCGTCTCTGTGAAAGGAATGGAAAGCATGATCCGTATTGCCAGTATCATCCATCGCACCGATTACTGGCGGCGCGGACGTACTGTCGAAAGCCTGGGCTTGGCACAATGGAGTGTCAGTGAACTGACAAGGTTCGTCCAGGATGGGAAAGTTGAATAATGAAGCAGGGGCGACCCGCCAGTGTCGTTCAGGTGATTGATTTTTCCTGAGGGTCTTCCCTGCATTATGCTGTAAATCAAAAAAACAAAAGGAGTAATTTATGTGTGGAATCGCTGGGGTTTTTCAGGAACCAGCAAGTCAAACTGTAAAAACCATGATAAAAAATATTTCGCACCGCGGACCTGACGGTCACGGTGTTATGAGCATCCAAACCGGGACGCTCGGTCATACCCGTCTTGCCATCCTCGATGTGGAGGGCGGGCATCAGCCGATGGATTATCAGGATACATCTGTTGCCTTCAACGGAGAGATCTACAATTACAAGGAACTCAAAAGAAAATACCTGCCAGGTCTGCGTGTGAAAACCCATTCGGATACCGAAGTGCTAATTCACCTCTATCGAAAAATGGGTCCCGACTGCGTAAATCATCTTGACGGTATGTTTGCTTTTGCAATTGAACACAATGGCGAAACGTTCCTAGCGCGCGACCCGCTTGGTATCAAACCCCTATATTACGGCAAGAGCGCGGATGGCAAACGTTTCCTGTTTGCGTCAGAGATCAAAGCGTTGGCCGGGCATGTAAAGCGTATCAAGGAATTCCCGGCAGGGCATTGGTATCACTCGACGCATGGCTGGCATAAATACTATCAACTTGAAGAGACCATCCGTCCTTTCGATGGCGCGGAAAATGAGGCTGTGCCGTTGATCAAGTCCACACTGCGGGATGCGGTGTATAAACGCCTACTGGCGGATGTCCCTGTCGGCGTCAGCCTCAGCGGCGGGCTGGATAGCAGTATCGTCACGGCGCTGGCACGCGAAGAGACCGAACATTTGCATTCGTTTGCGGTGGGGGTCGAAGGGAGTCCCGATATTGAGGCGGCGAAGCAGATGTCCCGTCACCTTGATACGGTTCATCACGAATATGTTTACAGCACGCAGGATATGGTCGAAGCGCTTCCTAACGTCCTCTATCATCTTGAGTCGTTCGATCCCGCATTGGTGCGGAGCGCGATCCCGAATTATTTCCTTGCGAAACTTGCGTCTGAACACGTCAAAGTGATCCTTACAGGCGAAGGCGCGGATGAGATCTACGCGGGGTACGATTATCTTGCACGTTACGAATCCCCCGATGAACTGCAGGGTGAGATGATCCACATCACAAATGCTTTGCACAACACGAACCTTCAGCGCGCCGACCGCATGTCCATGGCTTTCGGATTGGAAGCCCGCGTCCCATTTCTGGACGTTAATTCTGTTTCGTTTGCGATGGGCATTCCCGCTGACTGGAAACTTCACGAAAAGCGCGTGCCCAAGGCCTTACTGCGCCAATCTTTTGCAAGTGACCTGCCCGAAGAGATCGTCAATCGCCCCAAAGCCAAATTCTCGAAAGGCGCAGGGTCGTCTGAATTGATCGCGAAGGAAGCTGTCGAAAAAATTACAGATCAGGAATTCGCGTCCGAGGCTGAGCGCTTTAAAAAAGATTGGGATTACAAACTGCAAAACAAGGAAGCGCTTTATTATTATCGAATATTGAACGAACATTACGATGATGAGTGGATCCTGCCGACGATGGGGAACAGCAGAAGTTTGTAAATCCCTGTGCCAAGCAGGGGCGCTCCGTCAGGTTTAATCAGGGATGTACTTCCCTCTCAGCCTGACGGGCGTCCCGTCGATAATTGTGTAGGGTGAGTTTATAATTCACTCAATGGATACATTCGACACATATACTTGGATCGCCCTGCCCCTGCTTGTCTTTCTCGCGCGTTTTGTGGATGTCACATTGGGGACGATGCGTATCATCTTTCTTTCAAGAGGCAGAAAATTCCTCGCGCCCGCGCTTGGTTTTGTGGAAGTATTCATTTGGATCACAGCCGTTTCGCAGATCGTGAGAGGTGCGCAAAACTTTGCAGCATATTTTGCTTATGCGGCAGGTTTTGCAGTTGGGAATTATGTCGGCATGTTGATCGAGGAAAAACTGGCAATAGGCACGTTGGTCGTCCGCATCATTCTGCCAAAAAATGGGAATTCGCTTGTCAAGCGCCTGCGTGAGGAAGGTTACGGTGTCACGTTCGTTGACGGGCATGGCGGGGGTGGACCAGTCGTTCTCGTTTATACTGTGGTCATGCGAAGAGAACTGGACCGGGTCATTGATATTATCGAAGATACTTCGACCAAAGCCTTTTTCACTGTGGAGGAGCTTCGCTCTGTCCGGCAGGGTATCTTTCCTGTACACTCATCGAAATTAATGGGGGATCTATCTGGCAGAAAAAAGAAATAAACGCAAATCCATAAGTTCATTTATATAATCCCACCTTTTCGGAGACGAATTCTACATGAGTGTGCCTGCTGTTTTTGCCAGTTTGATATTTTTTGCGAGTCTCATCCTGATCTATACAGACAAAATAAACCGTACGATCGTTGCCCTTGCCGGGGCAGCCCTAATGCTGGTTGTGGGTCAGGTACTTCAATTCTATGATTTGGAAACAGCCATTCAAGTCATAGATTTTGAAACGCTCGGGTTGTTGATGAGCATGATGATCCTGTTCGCCATGTTGGAGCCGACTGGTCTGTTCGAGTATCTTGCCGTGCTTGCTGCGCGCGCCTCGAGAGGCAGTCCGCTGAGATTGTTCATACTGTTGGGAGCCATTACCGCGGCAGTTTCTATGTTCCTGAACAATGTGACCACAGTCGTGCTGATCGCTCCGGTAACCATTTTGATCTGTGCGATCCTGGGGATCAGCGCCGTCCCTTATTTGCTGGCTGAAGCGCTTTTCTCAAATATCGGCGGAGTTGCCACGCTGGTGGGTGACCCGCCAAATGTGTTGATCGGTTCTGCCGTAGGGCTTACCTTCAACGACTTCATTTTTCATTCCCTGCCCGTGGCGGTAATGGCTTGTATTGGAGGAATGCTCCTGTTAAGTTATCTTTTTCGGGAGGAACTCTCAAAGAAGCCTCAAAACGCCGACTCCGTTATGGGATTGAACCCGGCTGAGTCGCTTAATCAACCGGAGACCGCGCGCCGTGTATTAATCGTCCTGGGAGCCGCGATCCTGCTGTTCTTCGTGCATCATTTGCTTGGGATAGGACCGGCGTTTGTGTCCATCGTAGCGATGTCTGTTGCATTGATATGGGTCCGCCCGGATATGGAAGAGGCATTGAAAAGGGTGGAATGGAATGTGCTGTTGTTCTTTGGCGGTCTGTTTGTGATGGTGGGAGGCCTGGAATATGCGGGTGTGCTTGATATCGTCCTTGGTTTGTTGGAAGGTATGTCGCATATTGACCCGGTCTGGTTCGGGGTGATCATAATTTGGATGACTGCCATTTTGTCGGCTATTGTTGACAACATACCAATCACCATCGCCTTGATCCCCATCATCCAGGGATTGAGTGAAACTGGCATGAATATCACCCCTCTTTGGTGGGCGCTTGCATTTGGCGTAGGATTCGGCGGAAATGGAACGATCATCGGTTCGACGGCGGGCATTATCGTCGCATCGCTTTCTGAAAAGACGAAAGCTCCCATCACACCGCGGTTATGGAACCAGCGCGGACTGCCGGTCATGGTTGTGACGTGTATCATTGCAAGCGTCATGTTTGTTATTTTGTATGAAACCTTCTAGCCTGTCCCCAGGATGAAATTAAGGATGTTTTGTGATAGATTCAATCATGAGACAATATCCGCCATTATAAAAGCAGGAAATTTTAATTGAATAAAAGAATAAGGAGCAAGCATGAACATCAGCGATTGCATGAAGCGCAACGTAATATCAATATCCGAGACAGCCACCGTGCGCGAAGCGGCGGCGATTTTTTCAAAGAAACACATCGGATTATTGCCGGTTGTTGATATGGATATGAAAGTGATCGGTGTGGTCGGTCTGCGCGACCTGCTCGATCTCGAATTGCCGGATTTTCTTCGTTTTGTGGCTGATGTGGATTTTGTACATGATTTCGGCGCAGTGGAGAGCACACGCCCGTCTTCTGATATTCTGAACGGGTCCATTACGGTCTTAATGAAGAACGCGATTAACGTAAACGAGGATTGCGGTCTGTTACGCGCCTACGCAATGATGCTTCAACACGGACTCCACGACATACCCGTGGTAACCGATGAGGGAATATTGGTCGGTGTGGCCTCCCGTGTGGATATCGGCACTTCCATCCTCACATCGTGGAGTGAAGTGAATTGACATGACCATCATCGCGACCGTTTCCACACTCATATTTGTAATAGCCTTGGTATTGATCTTTTCAGAAAGGATCAACCGTACCATCGTTGCATTCGCAGGTGCGTTTCTGATGATGGTGGCAGGGGTGGGGTTCGGTTTCTATGATCTCGAACATGCCATCGCGTCCATAGACTTCGAAACCCTCGGGCTTTTGCTGGGAATGATGATCATAGTCGCAATGCTGGAGCCGACCGGGTTCTTTGAATACCTTGCGGTCCTCGCCGCCCGTGCATCCAGAGGGGACCCTGTTCGTCTATTTGTTCTGCTCGGCACCGTGACCACGGTCCTATCGATGTTCCTCGATAATGTGACGACCGTTGTGCTGATCGCGCCCGTCACCCTGCTCATAAGTGAAATTCTTGGCGTAAGCGCAATTCCCTACCTGGTAGCCGAGGCGCTCCTTTCCAATACAGGCGGTGTTGCCACATTGGTCGGTGATCCGCCGAATATTTTGATTGGTTCTGCAGCGAATTTATCTTTCAATGATTTCCTGACCAACTCTCTTCCCATCGTTTTTGTCACTTGGTTCGCCGCCCTATATCTACTGCGCTACCTCTTCAGGGCTGAACTGTCAGTACCGCCAAGGAATGCGGAGGCGGTTATGCGCCTCAACCCGGGACAATCACTTAATCAACCGGGCACGGCAAAAAAAATATTGATCGTTCTCGGCCTTGCGATCGTCATGTTTTTTGTTCATCACATCCTGCATGTTGAACCTGCTTTTGTAGCACTTGGTGCAGCCGCTATCGCCTTGATCTGGGTTCAACCGGAAATTGAAGAAACCCTTGAAAGAGTGGAATGGAACGTATTGATCTTCTTTGGGTCGCTATTCGTCATGGTTGGTGGCTTGGTGGCTTCAGGGGTTATGGATGTCCTGATCAGCTTTTTGGAAGGGGCCTCGGCCATTCCATTGATATGGTTTGGTGTGATTTTGATCTGGGTCGTTGCATTGCTGTCTGCGATCGTAGGGAATATTCCGATTACTGTATTGCTGATTCCTGTCATTCAAGGGTTGGCTCAGGATACAGGTTTGAACATCACCCCATTGTGGTGGGCGCTTGTATTTGGCGCAGGGTTTGGTGGTAACGGGACAATTTTTGGCTCAGCAGCAAATGTGGTGGTTGTGTCACTCTCTGATAAAACACGCACCCCCATTACTGCGGCTTTCTGGTTGCGTCGAGGATTGCCGGTCATGCTCGTCACTTGTACAATCGCCAGTATCCTGTATACTTTATTTTATAATTGGTTCTAGGTCATTGGAGGACCATGGACACCCATAAAATTAAATTATTGATGCTTGCGGTGGTTCAGGAGCAGGACCGCGACAGCGCGACGCGCGCATTGGAAGAATTGGCATTGCCGGTCGTATATCTCTTTAGCGCGGGCGGATTCCTCGGACGCCGCAACGCCACATTGCTGATCGGCCTGCGCGACGGACAGGAAGAAGACGCTCTTAACGCCCTGAAACAGACCTGCCGTCAGCACGTTGAATACCTCACCATGCCATTAGAGGGGTCGCCTCTTCCTTTACCGACGCCTGTTCCTGTTACTGTAGGTGGCGCCACCGTTTTTGCCCTCCCAGTCGAACACTTTGAGGAAATCTAACGAGGAGCTTACATTATGAAAATGATCATTCTTATCGTGAAAGACAGTGACTCGGACGAAATTTCGCAGGCGCTCACTGCTGACAAGTATCGCATTACGCGTGTGGCATCCACCGGTGGATTCCTGCGGAGCGGCGTGGTCACTCTCCTGATCGGCGTGCGGGATGAACGCGCCGAACTTGCGCTGGAATTGATCCGTAAAACCTTAACCCCGCTGCCTTCAGGCGAGAAGCGCGCGACGTTATTCGTCATCCCTGTGGAGCAATTTGAGCAGGTATAGCTGGGAAAATCTGACACTCGAAAGGTCCGTAGATACGGAGACACGAGGCATGCCCTTTTGTGTCTCCGTATTTTATAATCATACACATGAGGATTGATATGGAAAAACATACCCGTATACTGAGCGGACTTCTAATTCTTATTCTAGGGATGCTGGCGTGTGCTTCTCCGTTGGGAGAGGGCGGCGATGAGCCCTCCTCACCCGACCAGGTGGCGACCATTGTCGCCGGTACATTGCAGGCGCTTACGTCTGTTGTCCCTGATGCCCCAACAGGAACTCCTGTCCCGACAGGCATTCTCCCGCATAGTATATATTTTCTGGGCAGGGATGGCGCCACAGGGTTGATGCAGGTATTCCGGATCGAACGGGACGGTGTCACGCAACGACAGATCACTGCTGAGCCTGTCAAGGTTGATACCTATGACGTCTCGCTTTTGGATGGAAGTGTTGCGTATACATCGAATAACCAGTTGTTGTTGATCAATGCCGATGGTTCGGGTCGCCGGCTTCTCGTCGAGGGCGGTCCCGTGGATGTGAACAACCCGATCCTCAACAGTTTGACCAATCCTGTATTCTCGCCCAACGCGCAGACAATTGCATATGGACAGGGCGGGTTGAATTTATATAACCTTTCCACAGGCGCTTCCAACCGAGTGTTGGAAACGATCGGAACTGACCCGTTCAGCGGACTTCCTGCGCCGAGCGTACTGTATTTTCCCGAAAAATATTCACCCGATGGAACCAAGATACTTGTCACCACTGCCATCCCGAACAGCGATGGCATATCTGCCGGGATTTATTTTCCCGCGGCTGATTCCTTTGTCCAGATAAGCGGAGCTGAGAACTCTGCCACCTGTTGCGGGGAACCGAATTGGTCGTTGGATAGCTCTGCATTATTGGCCGCAAGCCCGTCAGTGGGTATATTTGGCTCGGGTTTATGGCGGGTTGACGCAGTAACCGGTGCTGCAGTGACCCTTCTTCCCAGTGAAGCGGGCGGCGGAAACTTCAATCTTGCCGAAGAACCCTATCTTGCGCCGGATGGTCAACTGTATTTCTTCTTCGCAACCGCGTCTGCGCCGGAAGGGTTCATAGACAACGCACCCTTACAGATCGTCCGCTCTGCGCCGGATGGCGTGTCAGGACGGATGATATTGCGCCCTGATACCTATGCGTTATTGAACGAGGCGTTATGGTCGCCTGATGCCGGGTTTGTGGTTATTGCGATCGCGCCAGATGCGAGCACGTATGCCGGTGGTCGGGCGGAGGTCACTTATCTTGATGGTCGCCCTTCAGTCGTACTGACTCCGTTCGCTCTGAACATGAAATGGGGTCCGTGATATTCGGCGGCATCGAAGGCGGCGGGACAAAGTTCATCTGCGCGGTGGGAACATCGCCGGATGACATCCGCCGCGAAACCCGTATCCCAACGACAACGCCTGAAGAGACTTTAGGGCAGGCGGTTTTGTTCTTCAATGAAGCAGAAAAGGATTTTGGCAGGTTCTCCGCTTTGGGCGTTGCCTGTTTCGGTCCGCTCGACCCCAATCCTGATTCGCCAACCTATGGACATATTCTCCCCACCCCCAAGCCCGGCTGGTCGAATGCAAATGTAATTGGCACGTTGAAATCTGCATTCGATATTCCCATTGCGTTTGATACAGACGTCAATGGGGCGGCATTCGGTGAATGGACATGGGGTGCAGCGAAGGGACTTGACACCTTCATCTATCTGACAATCGGCACCGGCATCGGCGGCGGGTTGATGGCGAACGGTAAACTTGTCCACGGCCTTCTCCACCCCGAAATGGGACATATCATGATCCCGCATGATAAAGAGCGTGACCCATTTGAAGGCGAGTGTATCTTTCATAAAGATTGCTTCGAAGGGCTGGCGTCTGGACCCGCAATGGAAAAGCGCTGGGGTCAAAAAGCAGAAACACTCCCACACGATCATCCCGCCTGGGGGTTGGAAGCGTATTATGTTGCGCTTGCTTTGGCGAATTACATAACGACTCTCTCACCGCAAATCATCGTTATTGGCGGCGGAGTGGGAGAACGGGAAGAATTACTTTCCTTAGTTCGCAAGAATGTACAAATAATTCTGAATGGATATGTTCATTCTCCAGCGATTACGAGGGGTATTGAAGAATATATCGTCTCGCCCGGATTGAGAGGTCGTTCTGGAATGTTGGGGGCGATTGCGCTGGCACAGACTGCATGAAGATATCGTTCGAAAAACAGCCGGGAGATGCCTCTTATGCAATCTCCTTTTTCTGGAAGATAACGCTCGAAACAGAATCGCCCACCGTCGTTACTGACCATTTCATTCCAGAATTGTTTTATGATTATTTTTTCATCAAAGAGGGGAAGATCAAATGCCTTGACAAAACCTTGAAGAGCAAATTCGACCTGCCTCAACAAGTATTGAAATCCATTCACGCTCATCCATTGATTTTTGTATTCTCCACACCATTGATATTGTATGGAGCGCGTTTATCTTTGAATTTTGCCGAGTCGTTTTGGGAGGAAATGCCAATGAATACATTCTTGAACCAGACATGGTTGAAAAATAATCCGGAGGATCTGGATGAGTTCGCTCGACAAGTGACAAATTGCCTGGCAATGCGGAAAACTCGAAAACTCCCGTGTCCCATGCTGTCCATGGATTTTGGCGAGTCAGATTGGCTTGCAAGCTATTCGCCGCGTCATAAACGAAGGTTATATAAAACGGTGTTTGGGATGAGCCGCAAGGAGTTGCAGAATATCCGCAATGTTCATTCGTTTCTGGAGCAAACCTGTAATTTTGCTTCGGAAAACCCGCGTATCATCCATTACTTGAACCCCGATGTTTTCTACGACCAGCCGCACCTAAATCACATATTTAAAAAAATGACAGGTTTCTCACCTGTGGAATATATCGAGGCAAGTTCGGTCTTGCAGGATAATTTAATGTCCGCTTCTTACAATGAAGTTTCAAGTCCGTAGCGTAAAATGTCGTCAGAAATTTGGAAAGGACAAGCCCATGAAATTCAAGAAATCTAAAAATGATATTGTGAACGATTATATCGAAAGCCTTGAGGATGACATTGCTCCACTGTTCCTCGCGGTTCGTGAAAGTGTGCTTGCGGCGGGACCTGTATTCAATGAGAGTATCAAATGGAAGAATTGCCTTGTGTACGGGACAACGAAGAATCACATCCAGACGGTAGTCGGCAAGGGAAAGGTCTCGCTGATCTTTTTTGATGGAGTTTCGTTGAAGGATAAACATGCCCTGCTCGAAGGCGACGGCAGTAAAGCGCGCACTATGCGGATCACATCGCTGGATTTCAACAAAAATGCGCTGACCGATTACGTCCAACAAACACTAAAAAACACAAAGTAGATGAACTATGAAAAAATTTACCGCATCCATCACGATCAATGCGCCTGCCGAAAACATCTGGAAGATCCTGACCGATGCAGGCGGCTATCCCAAATGGGATTTGAGCATG
The DNA here is from genome assembly GCA_003484265.1 of Anaerolineae bacterium. GTDB lineage: Bacteria > Chloroflexota > Anaerolineae > Anaerolineales > Villigracilaceae > Defluviilinea. The sequence continues at coordinate 2,945 of DNDO01000013.1, read as the reverse complement.
GATCACATCGAAGGGAAACTTGCGCTGGGTGAGACCGTAAAATTTCTGACCAAGTTAAGCGCGCAAGCGTTCCCTGTGAAAGTGACCGCATTTGAACCGAATCGAAAAATGGTATTAACAGGCGGCATGCCGTTTGGGTTGTTCAAATCAGAGCGTACGCACACGCTGACGGCAAACAATGACGGTTCGACAGGCTTCCATACCGAGGAAATTTTTAGCGGCTTACTGCTGCCGATGTTTGGCAGGAATATCCCCGACCTGACTGAAAATTTCAAAAACTTTGCCGCCGCACTCAAGAAGCAGGCAGAAAAATCATAAATCGTCAGGGCATGAAGGTATCGCGCTTGGCGATTTATCCCAAAACAAAATTATCGATAAGCCTTGTCTTCCCGATGAAAACTGCCATCGAAAGCAGGGCTTTTCCATTGATTGCATCCAATTCTTCCAAGGTGTCGTAATCTGCGCACGAAACATATTGAACTTTTGCTAAAGGCTCGTCCGCCAGCACATCTTTCATCTTTCTTCTTATCTTTTCCGCGTTCCGTTCGCCATTCTCGTACAGATCCTTCGCCGCACTCAACGAACGGAATAATCCCGTCGCGGCTTTACGTTGTTCAGGGTCAAGGTATACGTTGCGGCTCGACATAGCCAGCCCGTCCGCTTCGCGCACGATGGGGCAGACCACGATTTCGATAGGGAAGTTCAAATCTCTCACCATCTGACGAATGACGGCCGCCTGCTGCGCATCCTTTTGCCCGAAATACGCTTTGTGCGGCTGGACTCCATTGAACAGCTTGGCAACGACAGTTGTCACTCCTTTGAAATGACCAGGTCTCATCGTACCTTCCAGTGGACTGGCGATCGCTTCCACCTCCACCCAGGTTTGATACCCCTGCGGATACATAATCTCCGCCGTAGGCATCCAGACCAAATCCGTGAGCGGCTCGATCAGCTTTAGGTCCCGTTCGATGTCTCGCGGATACTTTGAGAGATCTTCGTTCGCACCGAACTGGGTCGGGTTGACGAAGATCGAGACGACGACATGGTCGCATTCGTCTCTTGCGCGGCGGATAAGAGAGAGATGCCCCTCGTGTAGAAAACCCATGGTTGGGGCAAGACCAACAGTCCCATCGAGAGAGAGGCGGGAAGACCGTAGTTCATCCAAACTTGTGATGCTTCGCATAGTCCACTTTCCAGTCGTTGACAGATATAGAAAATATGTGCTAAACTTCAAGCCTAAACTTATACCAAGGAGAAACAATGGCTTACTCACACACCAATTCCAAAGGCAATACCTACTACCTGCATTCCAACGGCAGAATGTTCTTCTTTTCGAAAGAGATCAAGGATAACGCCCTCGATGCCATCCCTGAAGGCTACAATGTGGTTGAAATGAAGACTGGCATGCTCGTTTTGAAGAAGAATCAGCCGGCTGCCGAGGCACCTGCTCCCATGGCACCTGCCCCTGAAGCACCTTCTTCCGATACATCATCGGAAGGTGGAATGTAATCGAAGTATAACCCTGTTCGTAATCCAGCCTGCATTCAGAAAACGGTTGGAGAAAAAAATATTGCGCTTTTAGATAAGATAAGGAGACCTGATATGACACACTACACTGCATCTAAAAGAACCTATGACCAGAATGTGAGGGAGACATGCCAGCACTAAACCGCGTCCAACTAATCGGCCGTTTAGGCAAGGACCCCGAAAGCAAGTACACACCCACAGGCAAGAAGGTCGCTCATTTCAGCCTTGCCGTTTCACAAAGATGGAAGACCGCAGGCGAGATGAAGGAATATACCGAGTGGGTTAACATCGAAGCATGGGGACGGCTGGGCGAGGTCTGCCAGGAATATCTCAAAAAGGGAAGCCTGGTCTATCTCGAAGGAAGACTTAAGACGGAGAAGTACGAGGGCAAGGAAGGCGACATGAAGTATTTCACGAAAGTGGTCGCGCTTTCACTCCAATTCCTTGACAAAAAGGATAAGGATGAGCCCATGATGACCGTCGAAGAGGAAGCAGCAGATTACGAGGCGTAACCCTCTGGATAATTCACAAATGAAAAATGCGTTCCCCTTAACCGGAACGCATTTTTCATTAAAACAATTGGATATGAAACAATATATTTATGGGCAAAGAGAAGTATCTGGCGTGGAACAATATTCGGTTTTCCCGCCCACCATTGTCATCCAGACCTGGATATCCTTGATCGCATGCGGATCATCAAACGGATTGCCTGAAAGAATCAGCAGGTCTGCGAATTTGCCGGGCGCAAGGCTGCCGACCTCATCCTCCCTGAACAAGGCATAGGCCGCGTTGATGGTCATCATCGGCAGCGCCTCTTCGACGGTGATCGAGTGCGCGGCGAGCCAATCGGGCGCCTCGCAGACGCTTCCATCCTCTGCGATCTCGTTGCGAGTGACCATGCCGTATAGTTCCAGCAGCGGACTGACCGGCACAAGCCACGGGTCGTCCCCATGCCAGGCGATGGTCAGATCGGGATTCGCATCCACGAACATGCGCCAGTTCTCCAGCCAGGAAAGATTTTCTTCGCCGAAGAAATTGCTGTATGCATTTCTATCGTTCTCCGCACAGGTCGCATATGCTCCAAAGATTGTCGGGACGATCCCGATCTCGCTGTAACGCGGGAGCAGGTCAACGCGATGGAAGGAGTTGTGCTCGATGCGATGACGATACGTATTCGGCCCGCCGATCAGCGCAAACTCGATCGCATTTTGCGCCTGCTCGATGGCGCGGTCTCCCTGGGCGTGGATGGCGATTTGAAAGCCGTTATTATGTACATCGGTTGCGATCTGATTCAATTCATCCTGTGTGAACCACAGGTCGCCCTGTCCCTGCCCGCCGGGGTAATCGAACCCGACAGCGGGGAGTCCACACACACCGCCATCGGCAAAGAATTTGACACCCCCGATGTGAAGTTTGTC
>DNDO01000011.1:22546-22716 GCA_003484265.1 Anaerolineae bacterium | reverse complement strand
AAAGGCCACAAAAGAAGTTCTCACAGACGAAGGCTGGCTCCTCACTGGTGATATTGCTCAGGCAGACGAGGATGGATATATCCGCATCATCGCCCGCAAGGCAGATATGTGGTTCCCTACCAAACTCAAAAAGAAACCAGCCTTCCCGCGCGACGTGGAAGAAGTGATCT
>DNDO01000011.1:18015-22244 GCA_003484265.1 Anaerolineae bacterium | reverse complement strand
CGGCTGGGCATCCGTTTGCATTCGTCATCGCAGGCAGAGAAGCGCCGACGCCGAAAGCCGTCATCGCTTATTGCAAACGCCGCCTGCCTCCGTATCTTGTCCCGCGCTTTGTCATATTTTTGGATGACTTCCCAAGAACCTTTATTGGAAAAGTGCTAAGGCGTGAGTTAGTGCGTCGTTATGAAAAGTATGACGCAAAGTAAATTGCAGATTCCAACCACAGCAAATTTTATACAGGCAGGCGATGGCACACCCGTTATTTTGATTCACGGCATCGCCGCGTCGTTGCACGATTGGGACGACCTGATTCCCGCGCTCACTCAAAACGGTTACGCATCCTACGCCCTCGACCTGCTGGGTCACGGAGACAGCCCCAAACTCGAGTCGCGCTCCTATCAACTGGATTGGGTGTTCGATCACTTCGTCAATTGGATCACATCCCTGCGCTTGACCGAACCCGCTGTACTGATCGGGCATTCATTGGGCGGGTATCTTGCATTGGAATACGCGCGGCGCTTCTCCATCTGGACCCGAGGCTTGATCCTCGTCAATCCACTTTATTCACGCGTACAACTTCCTCCGCTCCTGCGGCGTTCATATAGTAATCAGAACTTGAGAAGTGTTATCGTTGAAAAGACTCCCCGCTGGATGTTTCGCGCAATCGTGGATATCACCAGCAGGATGATGGGACACAGCGCGGGCGGCATCCATTCCCTGCCGGAGCATATCCGCGAGCAGACGGCATTGGATTACACACGAACTGCATCCGGTGTCTACAACATTCCCAACACACTGGGGGATTTTTCAGATCATCTTTCCTCTATAACACTGCCGACGCTCGTCGTTTGGGGAGACCGCGATCAAACCTTGTCTCCCTCGTCCTTCCCGAAGCTCGTGAACAAATTGCCCCGCGCAACTGGGAAGTCCATTCGCGCAGGGCATGTACCGCATCAATCAGATGCGGATGAGTTCAAAGGGATGGTGTTGGAGTTCCTACGAGTTTTATAACCGCTTATAAGTTAACCCAGATTAATTCACCGGCTCCATAAAGAAATAGTCTCCAAAGATGGACGCTTCAGCCGACCACCCCACCAATCCATTCGGCAGTTCGATCTGCCACCAGAGATAGGCGCCACTATTTCGATACCGCGTGCAGATGGGACCTCCGATGACCTCAACCTGTGTGCCAGGGAGATTTGTCAGCACACGGTTGTTGTGAATCCCAGGTGATGAGCGGAAGTTCAACCTGTGTTTGATCATAACGATCATCCCGACTTCAATCTGTGAGTTTGCTATTTCTTCGCAGCTGCTGGTCTCTGCCGTTGTTTCGTCGACGGATGGATCGATTGCTTGAGGTGTGGCAGTAAGTGTTGCTGTTGGTGAGGGAGCATTTGCAGGCGCATCCGTGGGAAGAGGTTGTCGTGCTTCTGTTGGTACAGATGTAGGGGACGACACGACTGTGGGCGATGGAGTTGCCTGAGCAGCAGAAGCAGATGTTGGTGTGGAAGGAGCCGGAGCGTCCGATGAGGGCACCGTGTCTCCTTTGGACCCCAGTAGTAACAGACCAAGGAATGTCAACAACAGCACGATCGTAACGATCAGTTTGAAGAGATCGTATCGCATAACGCTTTTTGAATGGTTCATCGATTTCTATGCCTGCGATTTTTTCTTGCGGGCGAGTTCTTTAGCCTGCGCGATCAAACCTGCTTCATCGGATAATCTTTTGATAAGGTCGCCTAGGATATTTTCCAATTGATTCGGTTTGAGATCAGCCATCTGTTCGAACGTGGTGATGCCTGCGTCGTTCAACTTTTTTGAGATCACTGGACCAATGCCGAGGATCCGTTTGAGATCATCCTTTTTGGGCTTTGCGATCGGCGATTTCTTAAGGTGCGGTTTTGCTTGGCTTTGTTTTTCAGCTTCAAGAGAAGCAACCTGTTGTTTTAGATTTTCGTTTTCCTGCCTGACCTGCTGGTATTTTTTTCGCCAGTAGAACCAATCTATGATCCACTCGATGAGCCAGCCGAAGAGCAGGCCAAGGATAAAGAATGCCAATGTTTTCAATCTGTTCCTCCATAATGATTTAAGTGAAAACTATTGTATCAGCAATAAAAAGGAATTTAATATCCTTTAGGTATTTGGATATTTTAAGGTTTATCCCCCGTGTGTCCTCTTGAATTGGCGTTCTCAATATGCTAAAATGCAGTTCGAAATAGCCAGATGTACGGGGATGCAGCGCATTAACGCCCACAGATGGCGGCAACAAACGTTCTAATATTGGAGAATATATCTTATTATGCGGTGTCCATACTGCCAGAACAACGACTCTAAAGTGCTCGATACTTCTCACGACAGCCACGGAGGGATTCGCCGGCGCCGCGAATGTTTCAACTGCGGGCAACGCTTCAGCACGTATGAGCGCCCGATCCTGGCGACGCCATTGCTCATAAAACAGGATGGTACGCGCGAAGAGTTTGACCGCGAGAAACTTGCCCGCGGAATCCGGATTTCGTGTGCAAAGCGTCCCGTTTCGGCGGCTGATATCGAGCGGATGATCGGGCAGGTTGAATCGCAGCTGCAGAAGATGAGCAAATCGGAGGTCTCCTCCCGAATCGTCGGAGAACTGGTGATGAAAGTATTGAAGGAAGTGGATCAGGTCGCGTACATTCGGTATGCAATCGTCTATCTCGGTCTCGATGACCTGCACTCCATTCGAGACGAAATCAATCAACTACTCGAAAGCTAATTTGTTGACAGCAACGACATCCCGCAAAAGGCGGAATGTCGTTGCTGTCAATCTTTGTCTAAAAAACCACATTCCATTGTGAAGGAGAGTGTATTATGGCCAGCAAAGCGGTCGCAAAAACAGAACAAGTTAAGAACGGATTACTTCCCACGCCTCCCATGCAAAAGGGACTGCCCAAGGCAAATTTGACGGATAACGCACGTCAGGTGTTGATGAAGAGATACGTCCGACGCGGGGACGATGGCAAACCTGCTGAAAACGTGGAGGAGATGTTCTGGCGCGTGGCGTATCATGTTGCGAAAGTCGAAGAACAATGGGAAGCTGACGTTCAGAAGCGGACTGTTGAGTATTACCATCTATTATCCAGCAAGAAATTTTTTCCGAACTCTCCGACATTTACCGGCGCTGGTACACCGTTGGGACAATTGGCGGCTTGTTTCGTTTTACCGATCACGGATGATATGGGGCGCGACAGCGCGGGCATCTTCCAGACTCTGCGCGATGCAGCTTTGATCCAGCAAACGGGCGGCGGGAATGGTTTCTCGTTCTCGCGCCTACGTCCTGCGGGTGCATTGGTGCAGACATCCGCCGGGCAGGCAACAGGACCCGTTGGATTCCTGCGCGTGTATGACCATGCATTCGGCGAGATCGCACAGGGCGGCACACGCCGCGGCGCGAATATGGCAGTGCTTCGAGTCGATCACCCCGATGTGGAAGATTTCATTACATCCAAGATCAATGAAAATCAAATTACGAACTTTAATATATCCGTCGGTATTACCGATGCGTTCATGCGTGCGGTGAAGAATGATGGTGAATGGGAATTGCGCTTCCCCGATATGAAAGAGATTAAGAAAAAAGGATTCAGCGGCACGCTCGAACAAGCCGAGGCTGCGGGGATCACCATTCATTCGTATCGAACAGTCAGAGCGCGCGATATTTTCGATAAGATCGTCAAGCAGGCGCATCACAACGGTGAACCAGGCGTGTTGTTTTTGGATGCGGCCAATCGGGGCAATCCCGTCCCGCAATTGTACCCATTGGAGGCGACAAACCCATGCGGTGAGCAATGGTTGGGACCGTACGAGAACTGCTGTCTGGGTTCGGTCAACCTCAACGAACACTGCGGTCCCGATGGAACGGTGGATTGGGAACTGCTTCGTCAGAGTGTTGTGCTGTCGACTCGCTTCCTTGATGATGTTGTTGAGTCAAATGCGTATGTGCCCGCTGTTGAGCAATTGAAGAAAGCCGCACACAAAGCCCGCCGCATTGGACTGGGCATCATGGGGCTTGCCGACTTGATGTACCACGTCGGTGTGAGGTATGGATCGAAGGAAGGGCAGGAGTTTAGCGCGCAGGTCATGGAATTCGTTCGTTACCACGCGATGCAGACCAGCATCGAACTTGCCGAAGAGCGCGGACCTTTCCCCGCCATCGAAGGTTCGATCTACGATATGGACAATATGACCTGGACGCCGCCTCA
>DNDO01000011.1:6576-17671 GCA_003484265.1 Anaerolineae bacterium | reverse complement strand
AACACGGCATTCGCAATGCCGCGCAAACCACTGTCGCGCCGACGGGCACGATTGCAACCGTCGCAGGTTGTGAAGGCTATGGCTGCGAGCCGGTCTTCGCGCTGGCATACATCCGCCACGTAAACGACAATGGAAAGGATTTGAAACTCACATACGCAAGCCCGCGCTTCGATGACGCGTTGAAGAAACTTGGGCTGGGCGAAGAGAAGCGCCAGGAGATCGTCGAACAGGTGATGAACGAAGGCACCTGCCAGAACATCAAGGAAATTCCGCAGTCGGTGCGCGATACGTTCGTTGTGTCGTCGGATATTACCGCCGAGGAGCATGTGATGATGCAGGGCGCTCTGCAGGCGTTCGTGGATAACTCGTTGTCGAAAACGGTGAACTTCCCTGAGAACGCAACCGAGGAAGATGTCGCGAAGGCGTACTTGATGGCATGGGAACTCGGATGCAAGGGCATCACCGTGTATGTGACGGGTTCGCGCGACAAGGTTGTGCTGGAGACGAAGGCCACTGCGGATAAAAAAGACGCTTCATCCGCACCCACACCTGCTTCTACTCCCAAGCCCGAACTTGCTCCTACATTTTCACCCGACCCCAAGAAACCACGCCCCCGCGCATTGACGGGAAAGACTCTCAGTGTGGAGACTCCAGTCGGCAAGGCGTTCGTGACCATCAACGAAAACGGAGGCGGACAGCCCTTCGAGGCGTTCATCAACACTGCCAAGGCGGGATCAGAAACCGCCGCAGTTTCCGAAGCGATCGGCAGACTCATCTCATACATTTTGCGGATAACATCCCCCGTAAAACAGACCGACCGTATGCGCGAGATCGTCCGTCAACTGCTTGGCATCGGCGGCGGGCGTTCGCTGGGACTTGGTCCCAACCGTGTGCGCTCATTGCCCGATGGCATCGGACAGGTGCTGGATATGTACCTGCGTGAGAAGTCTGGCGCATTGCCTGTGATGGAGGAGAAGACCAACGGCGGTAATGGAGGCGGACACACCATCGAAGAGGAAGTGATGAACAAAAAAATGCGCATCGGCGACCTGTGTCCCGAATGCGGAGAAGCTGCCGTGGTGAATGAAGAAGGGTGCCGCAAATGCTATGCATGCGGGTTTAGCGAGTGCTAAATCGATGATGTCGGCGCGAGGAGCCCGAGGAAGGGTGACGAAGCAATCTCCTGTTTAGGTAGTGATTGCCTCGTCCGGAAGAGCACCCTCCTCACAATGGAATATAGACATTATGCAAAGTAAAGCCAAAACTGTCCCCGCCTACTTGAAGGAAGTGCCCGCCGAACGGCTGGACGCATTGAAGCAGATGCGCGCACTATGCCGCGACCATTTGACTGGATTTAAAGAATCGATGGAATACGGAATGCCTTCTTATTCGCGAAACGGGGAAGTGGAAGTTGCGTTCGCCAGCCAAAAGAATTTTATTGCCTTCTATATCCTGCGCACGGATGTGATGAAGACTTACAAGAAACGATTGGTGGGAACAGGTATCACTCACGGGAAAGGTTGTATCCGCTACACCAAACCCGAGCGGATCGATTTCAACGTGGTCGAGTCCATGTTGCGCGCGACGGAGGAGTCTACGGGGGATGTGTGTTAACAATAATTCTAGCGTTAATCAGTCCTATAATGACTAGTTGCAGTTATTATGAAGGATTAGAGCGATTACGATGATAGAAAATAGAGATTGGATTTTTGACGGAATAGGTGCAGCATTAATTATCCTGTTTGCAACGTGGATAGTTCCATTGTTGAGCAGGTCTCTCCGCTTGAAGCGGGACGGTCGAAAAATTTATAATTGGCTAGAATCAAATACATTGGAGTTGCCTGGTGAAAGCCACAAATCGTTGTCGGAAATTTCGATCGGGACGCGTTTACCAGAGGAGCGAATTCAAGAAGCTTGCTTGCAAAATAATAAAATATTTCAGTCTGTCGAGAAACCCAAAAGTTATAGTATATGGCGTGCAGAAACTCAGAGTGTTTATGAGAAGAGAGGAGTTTCGTTGATAGGGTAAAGAAGATAGTTAGAAATATTTCTATAAATACGACAAGCAGAATTCAGTTTTGGATACAACGACTGAAGTTTTGTTTGGAGAGGAACGTGAGGCTAAAAACTCGCAACCGCCTCATCCACAGTGGGATACGTCTGCATACGCTGCATCATCCCGACCGTTTCCAACACTTCCGTAACATTTTTGGAAATACTTGCCAATTTGAGCGCGCCTTTCGCTTTTTCTGCGCTCCGCAGGGCTTTGGCAATGGCGCGTATCCCTGCTGAGGACATATACTCCACGCCATTGAGATCGAGCACGATTTGCTTATTATCATGCACGAATTTAGCCAGCTCATCATCCAGCCTGGCCGCGGTGACCGAGTCCACTCTACCTGATACGGTAACGATCGTTATATTACCTTTGCGTTCGCTCGTAACGGAAAAGCTGTCCATTTTGTTCTCCTTCTAAGATCGGCAAATTCAAGTGGGACTATTGAACCGGAACAATAAGGTTGTGGAAATCGCCCTCAATGCGGTTGAATCCGTTCAGTGTCCTGAATCCGATGAATAACCATTTATCGGGAGATTCTATTTCGACCATATTAAAACTCAAGTTGGCATTTACGGAACGGGCTACGACCAACTGGTTGGAAATATTGAATTCCACCATATAAACACCATCGCTGGAAGAAATCAACGCAGTGCCATCGATACGTCTTTCGTCGGGCATGGTCTTTTCGATGATTAACCTATTCCTAACGTCACCTTGCGGGATAACCAAGAGCAAACCCTTTGATGTGATATCAGGTTTGGAAAATATGCCTATCCAGATCTCGCCGTTTTCCAAATGAGACAAGCCAATTTCAAGTTTTGTCGTTCCGCTTTTTGGTAACAAGCCGAAAAACCCCTGCGTAACTGCGCTTGCGGCGCTGCCCTGATATTGAAAATTAAGGCTGTCGTTGGTTACTTTAAAAACACCGATTGAACCATAATAACACCCGACATTCGCATTCACAGGCGCACTGGCGGGAAAAGGAATCCATAATGAACTGATGCATCCCATCTTCCAGTCTTCGCCGATGGCTGGCGGTGCTGGCGTGTCAGTGGCAGATGATTCCGTTGTGGGTGGTGCAGGTGTTTGTGTTGCTAATGGAGAGGTCTCCGGTGTTTGCGAGGGTATCAGAGGCGATGGGGCGGGTGTCTGGGATGAGATTGTCAGGCTCGAAGCCGGTGCAGGCTCGGTAGGGGCAAACTCGTCGGGTCTGACAAAAAGTCCAATTAGGATCAAACCACCCCCAAATAAGATGGCGGTGATCATGATTTGATTATTTGATCCTTTGATGGTCCTAAGTTCAATAGTCTTTCTGCTTAAGCTAGGTTTGAATAGAGTCAGAAAAACTATAATAATCCCCGCAAAGATTAGAAGTGTATTTACCTGCGCTTGTAAAACTGCTGTAATAACATCCATGATTTCCTCCATTCGAAAATCACATGATAAATATATTATACAACTAATTTGGAAGAACGGTTCTATGAGATCTTTACATGAACGCGTTCATCCTATATAAATAAGAGACTCCCATGCCCAAACTCATCCCCGCAGAAGAACGACTCAAACGCGCACGCAAGCTGATCCAAAAAGCCCGCGAGCTGCCCGTCCCGACAACGGGGCTCGGCAAATCAGATTTCTCCTACATCGCCAACGTCAAAGACCTGTTTCGACAGGCAAAGGACCTGGTCAAGTTCATCCCGCAAACTGCCGGTGTCTCCCCTGAGATGAAAGCGGAAGTCGAAAAGATATACGAAGAGATCGAGCAGGCGGATCGGGATATTCTGTATTGATCTGTCCGACTGTAAATCGTTGTACAATAATAGTGCAACCGTACATAATATTTATGGATCGGAAGGAGGCATGCCATGACCGGCCAAAAACTTCGAGACCTTCTCGAACAACTTCATACTGAACTCGAGCGCACCGAATCCGTGGATGATAAGGGGCGTGAGATGCTGAGCCATCTCAATGAAGATATTGAAAACTTCCTCGACCCAACAAAGGACAACGACCCCTCATTGTACAAGCGGGTACAAAATGCGATTGACCATTTCGAGGTCGAGCATCCCGCCATCACCGCCGCGCTCTCACAAATGCTGAATACGCTCAGCAACGCGGGCATCTGACCGAACGAAAATCCTTGCGCACGGAACAAATCCCTATAAAATATCGTCGAACGCTGGCTCGCAAATACCTTATAGGAGATTTCCATGCGCCCGATCATTACCCTTTTCTTCATCCTTGCCTTGCTAACGATAGCTTGCGGGGGAACTGCAACTGCGCTTCCATCCTCGCCCCAGCCTGATCCCGTTAAAGGACCATCGTCCACGCCCACGGCTGCCTCCGTTCCCCAAAACGAATCGACAGTGACTCCCCAGCCCGCCAACCTCATCAAAGTGGATACGCTCGAACAGGAGGTCTATCCATTTACCGAAAACGGCAAATGCTCCCTTTCTGAAGCGATCATTGCCGCCAACTCCGGCAAAGCCGTGGATACCTGCGCTGCAGGTGTGCCGGACGAATCCGTGATCGAGTTGATGCCCGGCACGTATTCATTGACCCAGATGGACGAAACTCCGCAACAAGGTGAGTGGGCATACAGCACCACGACCGTCGGGAACGGTCTGCCTGCAGTCATCCGTTCGTTGACGATTCACGGGAACGGTGCGGTCATCCAGCGCGATGGATCCGCAGAGCCGTTCCGCCTGTTCGAAGTGTTATACGGCACACTGGCGATCGACAACCTGACCCTGCAGGGTGGCGATGCTGGCGAAGATTGGGGAGGCGGAGTTTTGGTATCGAACGCATCATTAGTTTTGAATGATGTGAAAGTAATCAATAACCGCGCGAGGAACGGCGGCGGTGTATATCTCAATCTGGGGGCGCTTACCGTCAGCAACTGCGCGTTCGAAAACAATCAAGCCGGCTTTGCAGGCGCCGGGCTTTTTCTTGAATCTGCAAAAGCCAGTTTCAAGTCAGTGCGGTTTATCGATAATTACGCCGAAGGGATTGGAGGCGGGTTGAAAGCAGAGGCGGTAACGCTCGTTGTGGAAGACAGCCTTTTCGTCGGCAACAGGGTTGACGGGACACGAGGCGGCGCAATTTACGCGCGCAATGTCAATATGCAGGTCGCTCATAGTCAGTTCTATCAAAATCAAGCCAATTTTTACGGCGGTGCTATTTCAGTCAACAACCCAACCATCGAAGGGACCGATTCGGACGATGGCGACCCGATCGACCAGCTTGACCAAAGTCCGGTGTTTTCCGATCTGCTCACGCTGGTGCCCGGTTTCCAATCCACGCTGGAAGCACACCCGAGCGGTATTTTCGAGGATTTTCATGAAGATTCGCAGATCCATGATTCGTGTTTTGCGAACAACATTACCTTGAACCCGGAAGACCCGAATTGGGCTGCGGCATTGGTGGGCAAATCGATGGCGGATAGCAATTATTGGGGAGACCCGAGCGGGCCCGCGGGCATGGGCCCGGGAAGGGGTGATCTAGTCGGCAAGCGCATTGTCTTCGAGCCGTTTCTAAGCCAAATGCCGGAGTATTGCGATCCATCAATGGCGACGCAAAAATAAGATAAGAGCGGCTGATGATCATCAGCCGCTCTTGCTTTATGTTAGAGGTATGATTACCTGGATGAAAAACAACCAGATTCATGTTGTTGTGTATCTTTTATTCTTACTGTCGGGGTGTGGTCAGCCATTCATTCCGGCGCAGGAGAAGATTTCCATGTCAGGTCAAATCGAAGCCAGCGTATTGACAGTCAGCGTAACGGGAAGCGAAAACAAATATCAATTCAACGTGGAGATATCCAGTCCCGACAAGGGATGCGACCAATATGCCGATTGGTGGGAGGTGCTGAGCGAGGATGGAAAATTGTTATATCGGCGGGTTATGTTGCACAGCCACGTGGAAGAACAGCCCTTCACACGCTCGGGCGGTCCGGTTCCAATTGATGAGAACACGATAGTCATCCTCCGCGCGCATATGAACAATGGCGGATACGGTGGAACCGTATTAAGAGGTTCAGTCTCCAGCGGGTTCGCCGCGTATGAAGTGGATTCAGGCTTTGCCGCGGATGTCGAAGCGCTGCCTCCGTTGCCCGAAGACTGCGCGTTTTGACGCCAGTCTGGTTAGCGTGTAAAATCGTCAAATCCAACAACCAAAGGAATCAAATGCACAGCGCAAATCTGAATGCCATTGAAGTGTCGCATTTGCGGCGTGAGTTCAAAACGAATATCGGCGTCATCAAACGCACGACGAAAGAGATCGTTGCGGTGGAGGACGTGTCGTTCGAGATCAAGGAGGGTGAACTGTTCGGCTTGCTCGGACCGAACGGTGCAGGCAAGACCACCACTACGAAAATGCTCACCACGCTTCTTATCCCGACGAATGGTTCTGCCACTATTAAAGGGTTTGATGTTGTCTCTGCTGCCGAGGAGGTCCGGAAGCGCATTGGTTTCATCTTCGGAGGCGAACGAGGTTTGTACTGGCGTTTATCAGGGATAGACAACCTTCGATACTTTGCCAGTTTATACGGCATCGATCCTGATGTCTCGAAGAAACGCATCGCGTACCTGTTGGATCTGGTCGGTTTGAACGGCCGCGGCGACGAGAATGTCGGCGGCTATTCGCGCGGCATGAAACAGCGCCTGCACGTTGCGCGGACTTTACTCCACGACCCCGACATCCTTTTCCTCGATGAACCGACGCTAGGGCTTGACCCCGTCGGCGCGAGAGAGTTTCGTCATGTGATCTTGAACTTGCAATCCGAAAAGAAGACCATATTATTGACCACGCATTACATGTTCGAAGCAGATGCTTTATGCGATCGTATTGGTGTTATCGACCACGGACGTATCATCGCGCTTGATACACCGGGCGGGCTCAAGTCGCTCGTCAAGGATTTAAATGTAATTGAATTGGAAACCTTCGGGTTGCCTGAAGATATTTTGAACCGACTCCGTTCGCTCTCGTTTGTGGACGCTCTGTCTGTTGAGGAGCATGAACAAAAACAGATGCTCCTGATCCAGACAGAGCGCGGCGCGGAGGCGGTTCCTGAAGTGATGGCGGCGGTCGAAGGTCAGCGTGTCGGGAGGGTCGTTGTCCGCGAGCCGACGCTTGAGGATGCATATGTCCGTCTGGTAGGAGGTAAGGAATGAATGCAAGGGTCCTGTTCAAATATTGGCGCGCTATATTGGTCGTCGCCGAAATGACCATACGCCAGCAGTTAATGGATATGTTCATTTTGTTCGCAGTACTGTTCCAGCCGATCATTATCGCCGTCCTTGCGTTATGGATGTTGATGGATAAAGGGGAGCAGTACGCCATATTCGTCGTGGTCGGCAGCGGACTTACCGGATTATGGTCGAGTTTGTTGTTCGTTTCTGGGAACAGCATCGGGGCAGAGCGCTGGTCGGGCACGCTTGAGTCATTGGTTGCCGCTCCGATCCCATTCGAAGTGATCGTCTTTGGAAAGAATCTCGCCAATGTTGTGCAGTCATTGATGTCCATGGTTACAGGGTATCTTGCCGCTGCCTTATTATTCGGGTATTCGCTCACGATCCAAAATCCTTTGTTGTTTGCAGTTTCTCTTTTCCTGACCATCATTGCATTTATTTGCTTTGGGTTGCTGATCGCGCCCGTATTTGTGATGAACCCTGGCGTACGTCAATGGCAGAACGCGATGGAGTTCCCTGTCTACATCCTCTGTGGATTTCTATTCCCGATTGCTCTCTTGGCTGAATGGGCGCGCCCCATCTCGTATATTCTGCCGCCTTATTGGGCGGCGCGCGCCTTGCATGGGACCTCGTCCGGAGGAGTGGCGACGAATGAGGTCTACCTCGCCTGGGGCATGATGATCCTCTTCTCGATCATTGACCTGTTGATTGCCTCTCGACTATTCAAGGTAATGCTTTATAAAGCCCGTGCTGACGCTACGCTGGCTTTGGAGTAGAGAGTCCTTATGAAGAGTTTTACCAGCAATTTCAGGCTATTTTTTCACGGCGCATGGCTTTCATATGTTGCGTTGTTCCATTGGTTTCGCCCGATAAACTATATGGCGTCCAAAGTGCTTATGCCTCTTGCGCAGATGTTTTTCTTCGTCTTTCTCGGCACCTTTGCCACTTCGGCGGACAATGCCAGTTTCTATGTGATCGGGAATGCAATTCAGATCACAGCTGTAAGCGGCATATTTGGCGTGACCATGAGTGTCGGCGGCGAGCGCGAAACCGGAACTCTCCCTTATATCTTCGGCACACCAGCCAACCGCATTGTCACATTCTTTGGGCGCGC
The DNA here is from genome assembly GCA_003484265.1 of Anaerolineae bacterium. Lineage (GTDB taxonomy): Bacteria > Chloroflexota > Anaerolineae > Anaerolineales > Villigracilaceae > Defluviilinea. The sequence continues at coordinate 9,309 of DNDO01000011.1, read as the reverse complement.
CTTCATGCACGTCCTGGACGGGATGCTGGGTGTTGTCATAGCGTTTGTGTGGGGCATTATCCTCTTTGGACTCGACCTTTCGCAAGCCAGCCTGCCCGCGCTCGCATTGATCATTTTCATCACGACCATCAGCACCTGCGGGCTCGGACTGCTTATGGGTTGTCTCAGTCTTGTCACCGTCAATGTGATGTTCATTAATAATTTTGTCTACTTTGCATTGTTGATCTTCTCAGGAGCGAACGTTCCCATAGAACGCTTTCCGCAGGTCATGCAATCAATTTCGTGGGCGTTGCCCCTCACGCGCGGCATTACCGCGGCACGCATGTTAGTGGACGGAGCTGGCTTCTCCCAGATATCCCCGCTCCTGTGGGGTGAACTCGGTATTGGTTTGTTATATGGAATTATCGGGTTCATGCTCTTTGCCTGGTTTGAGAATCAAGCCAAACGCCGAGGCACACTCGAAGTCTTCTAATAAATGTAAAAACCCTCCTATAGGAGGGTTTTTACATTTATAAATTGGTTATATGAATTTAAGGTTATGGATACGATGGAGTCGTTGCCGTTGGCGGCACACCAGTATTCGTAGCGCCCGCACCTCCGACAACAATGATCACAAATACTTCATTGCCAAAGAACTCGCCGCCTGCCGTAGACATGCGCCAGTTGCCTTGATATGTTCCCGCTGTGCTCGGAGCGGTCATCGGGACTGAGAAATCATATTGCGCGCCAGAGGCGACAGATGTTGAGAGAGTTACAGCGGTGCCACCCATCGCATTCCCGCCCGTGAGCGAAAATTTGAATCCTGCATCCCAGGCGCATGAGCCGGAGTTGAGCACCTTCCAGGTTTTGGTAAATGATTTCCCCGGGGTCATCTGTGTGTTGTCCGGTATGGTTACGTCGCTGACAAATGTGAGTCCATAACAGGATGCAGGCGAGGAGCCTCCTGAACTTGTAGGCGCGCTGAACGGCGTCCCGGCTGTGGGTGTTGTGAAGGGGGCGAAGGTTGCAGAAGCTGTCAGGGTGGGTAAGGGTGTTTGGGTGGGTGCTGCGAGCGCGGTCTGAGTCAGAACCGCGGCGAACGTTTCGACTGCCTGAGTCTGTACATCCTCGGGGCTTAATGTCGGTGTTGCATCTGCGTCGCCCGCCCCACATGCTGAAAGTACTAAGGTTGTTGTCAATAGTATGGTGGATATTAATCGATTATTAATCATCTGATCTCCTTTCGTGACAAGCCGCTATTTTACCCGGCTTATCCAGTTATTAACGGACGTTTCCCCTACAATGTTCCAACGATTTACTCATGGGCGGTATAATCCCTGACTATGATTTACTTGGATTATTCAGCCACTACACCTGTTGACCAGCGGGTACTCGATGTAATGACCCCTTACTACACCGCATCATTCGGCAACCCCTCATCCGTCCATCGCTTTGGACAGCAAGCCGAATCTGCGATTGACTCCGCACGCGAGACAGTTGCGCGCGTTTTGAACTGCCGCCCTGATGAGATTATCTTTACCTCATGTGGTTCTGAGTCTGATAATCTTGCTATTCGCGGCGCGGCCTACGCCATGCGCGAGAAGAAAGGTGCTAAATGGATCCTTGCTTCACGGACGGAACATCCCGCGATCACAAACACCCTGAAGCATCTTGAAAAATACGAAGGTTTCTTGATCGAATGGCTGGACGTGAACGAGCAGGGCCAGGTCACGCCTGATACCGTTTCAAAGGCGATCTGCGACGATACAGCGGTTGTCTCAGTCATGTACGCAAATAATGAGATTGGTACGATCAATCCAGTCAAAGAAATTGCAGAAATTTGTAAAGCGGGGAATATTTTATTCCATACCGATGCGGTTCAAGCCGCTGCATATTTGCATGTGGACGTAAACGAACTGGGTGTGGATATGATGTCCCTCGGCGCGCATAAGTTTTACGGTCCGAAAGGCGTCGGCGCTCTATACATCCGCAACGGGACGCCGCTTGTCTCTCATTTGACCGGCGGCGGGCAGGAGTTCAATCTCCGTGCGGGGACGCAGAACGTGCCGAATATTGTCGGTTTTGCCGAAGCATTGCGTCTAACGAACGAGGAACGTGAGAACCGTATTGAACACGTGCGACCGTTGCGAGATAAGATCATCGGAACGGTGCTTGAAACAGTTCCCGATTCTCTTCTCACCGGTGATATGGAATCTCGTTTACCTCACCATGCCAGTTTCGTTTTCAAGGATACAGATGGGAACCTGTTGCTTACACTTCTTGATGCGGCTGGCATTGCGTGTTCATCTGGTTCCGCGTGCAAAACGGGCAATCCCGAACCCAGCGAGGTGATGAATTCCATCGGTCTGTCGCGAGATTGGGGTTTGGGATCTTTGCGCGTGACATTGGGGAACTCTACAACCCCGGAACATGTGGACACATTCCTTCAAGTGCTGCCTGGCCTGGTTGAAAATGCCCGGTCACTGAAAAAGAAGTAATAATCATGTCTAAGGTTGTCGTTGCCATGTCTGGAGGAGTGGACTCCTCCGTTGCCGCCGCCTTGCTCAAAGAGCAGGGCTATGACGTTATCGGTATGATGATGCGCTTGTGGAGCGAGCCCGGCAAGGAAGAGTCCAACCGCTGTTGCACACCGGATGCGATGGCGCAGGCAAGACGCGTTGCGGCGATCCTCGATATTCCATTTTATGTTGTGGATGCAAAGGATGTGTTCCGCGAGACGGTTGTGGAATACTT
>DNDO01000011.1:0-6342 GCA_003484265.1 Anaerolineae bacterium | reverse complement strand
CGCTGGACCTTCCTGCTCGATCATGCCCTCGCGTTGGGCGCAGATTACATGGCAACGGGACATTACGTCCGTATCAGGCGCGATGAAAACGGGACGAGTGAACTGCTCCGCGCAGTGGATCATTCCAAGGATCAGTCATATGTTTTGCATGTCCTCGATCAGGAAAAACTTAAGCACGCCTTGTTTCCTGTTGGCGATTATCCGAAGCCCGAAATACGCGCTATTGCGGAGAAGCACGGACTCCCTACCGCCTCACGTAAAGACTCGCAAGATTTGTGTTTTCTGGCCGGCGAAGACTATCGCAATTTTCTGCAACGGAATGCTGCCGATATACTCAAACCCGGGATGATTGTCACAAGTGATGGAAACTCGTTGGGAGAACATAACGGATTGGCGAATTACACCATCGGTCAGCGCAAGGGCCTAGGCATTGCGTCGCCCGTCCCATTGTATGTACTCCGAAAGAATGCTGCAAATAATTCGTTGATCGTAGGGACAAAGGATGAACTTGGGATTTTTGAATTGACCGCCCGAGATGTCAATTGGTTGAGCGGGAGTGCGCCGACTGATCCTTTCCGTGCGTTGGTCAAAATCCGCTACACAGCGGAGGCGGTTGAGGCTCTGGTAACGCCAAATGGCAAGGGGCAGGCGCGGGTCCAGTTCGATGCGCCTGTTCGAGATGCGACAGCCGGTCAGGCGGCGGTCTTCTATCAACGCGACCTGCTTATCGGCGGTGGAATAATATCCTGAAATAATATGACTTTCCCAGCTTTCTTGTTTGCACTCCTCGTTGCTTTGCTATACGGCGCACTTTATCACCTTTTGCGCGGGGGAAGGTTCTGGCGATTGGTATTATATTTAAGTTTGAGTACGCTGGGGTTTACAGCCGGTCATTTGATCGGGTTATGGCGCGGGTGGGTGTTGCTCCCGCTTGGCTCATTAAATGTAGGGATGTCAACGATAGGGAGTGTTCTCATTCTTGTGATCGGGGACTGGCTTAGCCGGATCGAAACGAGATCATAAAGCGCGGTATAATCTGCCGCTGTTCAAAATCAAAAATCGAATATTTCAGAAATGGATGAACTAAATATGGATGAGAATAAGACCAGGACCAGAGGTTTTATTGATTACTTTTGGATAGGCTTGCGCGGGTTCGCAATGGGTTCGGCTGATGTAGTGCCTGGCGTTTCAGGCGGCACGATGGCGTTCATTCTTGGTATTTACGATGAATTGCTCGACTCGATCAATGCGGTAGATATGACTTTTATCCGACGTATTTTTACCTTCAGATGGCGCGAGGCATTTTCTGCATTCCCTTGGAAATTTTTACTTTCGCTTGCCATTGGTATTTTTGCCGCAATCCTGACATTGGCGAATGTTTTGCATTGGGCGCTGGAAAATCAGCCGGTATTCATTTGGTCGTTCTTCTTCGGGTTGATCGTCGCATCGATAGTTCTCGTGCGCAAACGAGTCGGAAATTGGGGTGTTGTTAATTTCCTGGCGGCAGTCGCCGCCACTTTAGGTGCATATGTTCTTGTAGGTTCAACCCCTTCGGAGACTCCGCATACTCCGCTCCTGCTTTTTCTGAGCGGAGCGCTCGCCATTTGTGCCATGATCCTGCCAGGCATATCCGGCGCGTTCATACTTGTGCTTCTCGGGAAATATGCATATGTCCTTGAAGCGGTTAAGAATTTTGACATCATCACCGTTGGTCTTGTGGGCATTGGCGCGGTCGTCGGTTTGCTGTTGTTCGTGAGGCTCCTGCGCTGGTTGTTGCATAGAAACCATGACCTGATTATCGCGATCTTGACTGGGTTCATGCTTGGCTCGCTCCGTAAAGTTTGGCCCTGGAAAACGTTTGAAACGATCACAGAGACCTTTGTCCGTGAAACGAATTTCATTCCAGCCTCCTTGAATGGCGAAGTCCTTCTCGCCATTTTCATCATGATCATCGGAATTACAGCAATCATCGTCGTTGAGAATTTTGCCAATCGGCGCGAATCAAAATCCTGAAAGGAAATACATGGAAATCCTGACAAACATTTTCGACATCTTCCTGCATTTGGACGAATACCTTGCGGCGATCATCGCGGATTATGGCGCATGGACCTATGGCATCCTTTTTGCAGTGATATTTATTGAGACCGGCGTGGTCATTATGCCTTTTCTGCCTGGCGATTCGCTGTTGTTTGCAGCAGGAACGTTCGCGGCGCTAGGTTCTTTAAATGTTTGGGGCTTGGTCGGGCTGTTATTTGTTGCGGCTGTGTTGGGTGATGCAGTGAATTATTCCATCGGCCATTACCTGGGAGAACGTGCATACAACATCAAGTGGATAAGAAAAGAATATCTTGATAAAACCCATCTATTCTTCGAGAAACATGGCGGCAAGGCTATATTCCTTGCGCGATTTGTACCCATTGTCCGCACCTTTGCCCCATTTGTGGCAGGCATTGGCAAAATGTCTTATCGATACTTCGCCACCTATAATGTTTTCGGTGGTGCGGTGTGGGTGTTTAGCTTCACATTGCTAGGCTACTATTTTGGCAACCTGGAATTTGTCAAGAAGAATTTTGAACTGGTGATCCTCGCCATTATTTTGATCTCAATTGTGCCAATGGTCTATGAATGGTGGAAAGCGCGGCGCGAAGGTATGGTTGAACCGAAAACAGCAGAGACGCCCTAGGGCGTCTCGTTTATTATGAAGCGGCTGGCAATCCTCTTCGGTTTGTTCATTTTTGGTATCATCGTTCTTGCAAATATGGGGATGCTAAACATTCTTGGGTTTATAAACAGGATTCCCTATGGCGATAAAGCCGGACATTTCATCCTGTATGGGATTCTGACCCTTTTGATCGACCTGTCTCTCCTGCGCTCGGTTCAGGACTCAAGTCCGAAACTGGTCGTGTTTCGAGCAGCCTTGATCCTCGCTCTTTTGATTGGACTCGAAGAATATTCACAGCAGTTCTTCCCAAAACGCACAGCCGATTGGGTGGATTTGCTCTTTAGCTATATTGGTGTGGGATTCTTTTCGTTGGTGGCGTTGCGATTAAAAAACGGGGGCGCAGCTTTGGTGCGCCCCCGCAAGTAAATTATTTGGGGGACAACACCAGGTGCCCTTCGGCATTGGTTGTAATTGCCTCTTCGCTCCACAACATCGAATAATATTCGACGTTTGCCCACATCGCGGACATATCATCATAATGCCTGTGATAGGCGTGACCTGATTGCCCGGTGGTGTGAACAGTAAGCGAATTGTTGAGATCGCCCAGATCCACGATCATACGGAAGGACGGAAGCCAGTTGGTTTCATAGCCGTCGTTGATCGACCAGCCCGTTGCATTGACGATCGAATCACCGCCGCCGGTTGGGAAGGGTCCGCGGTTGAAAAGCGCTTCAACGGGAGCAATCCCGGATTCACCCAAGGTGCTGTTGCGGAATGTCGCCGCGTGCATCTCGCCCCAATTCCACTTTGACGTATCCCTGCCAAACATTTCTTCGAGTTCGGCGATTCCCTGTTCAAAGGATTTCACAAGGATGTCTTCGCGTGATTCAGTTACGCCTTCTGTAGATTTGTCGTCCCACCATCCGCTGGTAGTGTCCATGTTGCGGACGATCTCACTAACGCGTGAGCCGCCGTCAAGATAATAGCGTTCCTCTGGCATTTCATCATTAAAGGTATTTTTGATGAATGCGCGCCAGAAGGCATTGAACATGGCGGCGCTGGTCGAGTCTGGGCTGTCTTGATAATCCCAATCTCTGAGAAGGTTAATGTGATCTGTCGAAAGGCCGTCCGTACTCATTAGGATCGGTACATATAACTGCGCGTTCGCATCGAACGCATCGCCCTGCATGGATTGAAAGTATGGAATGTCGATCTTGCCCGGCGCGCCTTCGATCATATCCACGATGCGCTGTGCGCGGAATCCGTAGTCCCAATCGTATGTGATTAGATGTTTATAATTATGCGGCGGCACCTGGTTGTTCGCGGTCACAATGTATCCCTCAGGAGGATTAAATGTATATGGTTGTTCTTCAAATGGAATAAAGCCAGTCCATTCGTAGTCGTCGGTCCAGCCGGGGACGGGGAGAGTCCCGTCGCCATTCGCGCGGATGGGAATGTCGCCCGGCATTTGGTAGCCGATGTTGCCGTCCACATCCGCATAGATCAGGTTTTGTGCAGGCACATGAAACTCTTCTGCGCCGCGTCTGAAATCTTCCCAGTTTTTGGCGCTGTTGAATCTCCAAATCGCCTGGAACGGGGTGGATGGAGTCAGCGCTGTCCACGCCAGTGCAATGACATAATGTTCGGGCAGGTCAACGCCTGCGCGGTCTTTAAATGGGACAAATTCTTTGTCGTCCGGGTCGCCTTCATTTTTAAGGGGGCCATAATCTTCTGAGATCACGGGTCCGTGGCGGGTAAGCCTTACGGTGATCTCAATCGGATCGCCTCCGACAATGTCAATCGTCTCTGTCCTGGTTTCAAAATCCACCCATTCACCATTGACTTCGTATTGATCCGGGTTATCAGGATTAACGCGCTCGATGTACAGGTCCATTACATCGGGTCCGGTATTTGTAAATCCCCATGCGATTCGGTCATTATGACCGATAACGACCCCGGGCACACCCGCAAAGGTAAAGCCTGCCACATTGAAGGGGCACTCGTCGTTAACCTGTCTACATTCCAAGTGCGCCTGATACCAAATGGACGGCATTTGGATTCCGAGGTGGGGATCGTTGGCGAGAAGCGGCATCCCTGTGGAGGTGAGTTCGCCGGATACCGCCCAGGAGTTGGAACCAATTCCATCGCCCAGCGGACCAAGGGCAAAGTCCAGAAGCGAAGCGTTATGCTGCAGTGTTGCAAGAGTCTCGTCCGGGATTTCGAATGCTTGGGTTTGAACCGGTGCTTTGGCAGAGGTCCCATCGCCGATTCTGTTGACGATGACAGGGTGATCTTGAGGATAGGGAGGAAATAACTCAGCGACCTGCGCGGGCGTGAGTGTCTTGAGCAATACTGCGCGTTCGATCTCATCGCCCATGTTGCCGCGCAAGTCCCATGCCATGGCTTTGCCCCAGGTCAGGCTGTTGATCGGCGTCCACGGCTCGATCTTGTAATCGGGACTCAATAGACCGAGAATCGCATATTCAAAGCTCAAAGCTGTTGTATCGTGGTCTTTGAGATATGCGTTAACACCGGCAACATATGATTCAAGGATGGCTTTTGAAATGGGATTCAAGTTAGCGTATTCCTGTTCGGCAGTCACCCGCCAGCCGAGCGTTCGCAGGAACATATCGGTTTCAACCTGGCTTTTGCCAAACATTTCAGAGAGCGTGCCCGAGCCGACATGCCGCCAAAAGTCCATTTGCCAGAAACGGTCTTGCGCATGGATGTAGCCTTGCGCAAAGAACAGGTCGTTCGGTGTGGAGGCATAGATGTGCGGGATACCCATATTGTCGCGGTAGACGTCAACAGGTGCGTCGAGACCTTCGAGTTGAATTTCCCCGTCAATCTGCGGGAAAGATTTCGGCGCAACAGTGTTGGGCAGGTAACTGTTGAAATAATAGGTTCCTCCCGCACCCAAAAGCAGGGCGACGATCAGCAGTCCCAGCCCAGTGCGTCTGAGGATGGTTTTTGTTTTTGACATGATTCCTCCGGGAAGTCGATTTTTATAGGTGACTGTCGCCTGGATATAAATTTGTAAAGGAAAGGAGACGTAGAAATCTACGCCTCCCTCTTAACTGATATTTGATCCTGTTTACTTGACATTTCCCAACAGACGCGGAAACCAGAACCAAAGCAGGTCTGCCGCCGGCTTACCGTGGACGGAGGCTGACTTGTCCTGCAATGCCACGGGCGGATAGTATCCGCGGCTGACAAATCCGCTGACCCATGTGCGGGCATTGACGGCGTTGAACATGGCATCATAAATATCGAACTGTTGTGTCAGGTCGAGGCTGACTGTGCTGAGATCGGCATTCGGTCTGTTGAGCGCGATCCAATCAAGACAACCTCCGCTTGTGCTGGGGATACATCCGGTGGCGGAGTGAGAAGAAGATGGATAGGACAGACCGATGATGAGCGGCTTCCCAACCTGTGACTGGGTGGGGAAAATATTTTCATCAAGCAGACGCCCGATCTCCGTAGTCATATTTTCTTTATTGGGGCTCGCCAGGTCGCTTATTTTTGCAAACCATAACAAATACCACCCGTCGGTATTTTTGAGCAGGTTGACAGGCGGTTGGATGTCGACATTCGTATACGGCAATGCAAAAATGACCAATCCGCGATAGTGTTGGCGGACTTCTGTGACCACAGCCTGCCAGCGCGCTTCAGCGTCCGCT
>DNDO01000014.1 GCA_003484265.1 Anaerolineae bacterium | reverse complement strand
ATCGCAGACCGAAAGATGCGGTCAAAGAAACCGCGATAACCGTCCTTGTCGTACAAGATCATGTAATCAGCTGGACCGTACTCCTCCGGCAGCAGCATGATCGCGCCGTTGGGATTGATCTCCAGGATAAACAATTCACCATTCTCGTTCATGCGGATGTCGCAGCGCCCATACCCTACGCCGTTCATGGCAAGGAACATTTTCCGTCCCATATCCTGCAGGCGCGAAACAAGTTGAACGTCGGTCACCCGCTTGAAATCAAAGACAACGTCATAATCCCATTTGATGTCTGTGTGCCAGAACTCTTCGCCTTCTGGAAAGATCAATTCAGTAGGCGGGTAAACAAATGGATTCTCAAGATCGTCGGGGTTATCCACAACGAAAACATTGAACTCTTTCCCAACGATAAACTCCTCCATGCGGGCAGCACCAAACTCGGTGCGGACTCGCTCCACCTGCGCCTTTACCTGTTCAATCGTATCCGCACGCGATTCTTTGAACATCCCCGTGCTTCCGTAGCTCTTGGGGTGCTTCACCATGATGGGGAAACGTAAATTCTTGACCATTACTTCTGCTTCTTCGCTTGACGCAACTCGATAGCCCTTGGCAAATCCGATCCCGTTTGCGTCTGCGACTGCCTGCATCTCTTCACGCGTCGGGTCAAAGAACTGCGGATTCGCGCCGGTGTAGGGAAGGTTCAATTTCTCCAGCGCAGAAACAACTTCAATGCCATGGTATGTATATTCGTCCTCCTCGCCTAACTCATACCCTTCACAAACATTGAGATATACATCGAACCTATTTTGCTTTGCTATGGATTGGATGTTATCAATAACAGGAGCTTGCAGGGTAATCATCTCCCACTCGTAGTCCTGCAAAAAAGGAGCGGGATTAAAATCGACAAGTTCTTCATCTGATAGCACACATATGCGCACGTTTCACCTCCAAAAATTTAGTCCGCCACAAAAACTCTTTCTCGGTGACGAATTAACGCAGACCTGAAAAGACGATCAAGAAAGCCATCGTGGCCATCCGGGTCGTATTCCATCATAACATCCGCCGGTCCAAGGTCTTCGGGTTTATACAAGATCCCATTGTTCGGGTTGATCTCGATCATCACAACGTCGCCATCGCCACTCATTCGGAAATCACAGCGCGCATATCCTGTCTGATGCAAACCGACGAACATCCTGCGAGCCAAGTCCTCCAAACGCAAGTTCAACTCATCGTCCTTAACTTTCTTCAAATAAACATATTCCTGCCACTTTACGCGCGAGTGAAGGAAGCTCTCCCCGCTTGGCATAGTCAACTCTGCGGAAGGATAAACAAAGGGCTCACTCAAATCATCGGGGTTATCAACCACGAAAGTTGTGAACTCCCTGCCATCAATAAACTCCTCGACCCTGGCGCTCCCATAATTTTTACTGATCCGTCTGACCTGTTGTTTCATTTTTTCGGTGTTCTCGACCTTTGAATTGCGGGTCATCCCTGTACTCCCATAACTATTTGGATGTTTGACCATCAAAGGATACTTCAGCCCAGCGGTCAACGCCTCCGCCTCCCTGACGTTTGATACGTTGACCCCGCGAACGAATCTCACACCATTCGACTCTGCCGCCGACTCCATCTTCTCGCGAGTCGGACTAAAACATCGGCTGTCTGCGCCTGTGAATGGAACCTGCAACGTCTCAAGGGCGCGCACAACATCCAGCCCGGAGTAATACGGCTCCTCAAAACCCTCGCATAGATTTAGGTAACAATCGAACTCTTTGCTTTTATATATCGCCCTTAGCGACTCCAACACTGGAGAATCAATTACGACTCGCTCCCATGTGTAATCCTTCAAATAATTACCGGGATCGAATTCATCATAGCCTTCATCGATCAACACGCAGACATGCATGTTCTTTACTGGCATTCCCCAGTTATTATTACACAATCCATCCAAGTGGCAATGGTTTGAAATATTAAAATTCCCGCATCTACACCACTTGACAGGGCATATTCCAGCATGTTAAAATTTAGGCGCACCTAAATTATTCTTTAGCCGCAAGGAGAAACTATGAAATCATTATCTCGCAGGGATGTGCTTAAAATTGGAGGGGTCGGCGTGGCGGGACTAGCCGGCGCATCTGCGTTTCTAAATAACAACAAGGGAACGCCTTCATCTCACGACCATTCCAACCATACAACCAATCATGCTGTTCACGTCATGCAACAAGGCGATCACGGCGACCTGCCGGGAACGAACGGAGAAGTAGACCATGTCGCAAACGGCTTCAACCCCTCTGACATACTGACCGATTTCGATTATGGCGAGGTTTCAAGACTGCCCAATGGTAAAACGTTGAGGGAATACAAAGTCGTCGCCATCAACAAAACCATTGAAGTTCTGCCTGGTCTGGAATTCCCCGCGTGGACGTATAACGGGCGCATCCCAGGTCCAACACTTCGCTGTACCGAGGGAGACCGCATCCGCATCCACTTTACGAACGGAAGCAACCACCCTCACACTATGCACTTTCACGGCGTCCACGCCGCTGAAATGGATGGAGTCCCGGGCACAGGTCCCGGCGGACTCGTTGAACCCGGCGATACGTTCATTTACGAGTTCGACGCAGAACCGTTCGGTCTGCATCTTTATCATTGTCACATCTTCCCCCTTGCTCGTCACATAGCTAAAGGGTTATACGGAACATTTATTATCGATCCGAAGGAAGGGCGTCCGCCTGTAGATCATGAAATGGTCATGGTCCAGCATGGGCTGGACATTGATTTCGACGACGAAAACGATTTCTATGCGGTGAACGGGATCCCTTTCCATTATCAAAATAACCCGATCCAGTTCAGGGTCGGCGAAAAGATCCGTATCTATCTCGTCAACATCCTTGAGTTTGACCTGCTCAACTCTTTCCATATCCATGCGGCTTTTTTCAATCACTACCCCACCGGCACGAGCCTGACCCCAACCGAATTTACTGACACCATCATCCAGGGACAGGCACAGCGCGGCATTCTTGAATTCAGCTACAAACATCCAGGCATGTATATGTTCCACGCACACGTAACCGAGTTTGCAGAACTCGGTTGGATGGGTATGTTCGAGGTTCTCCCTTAGAGGTAAATAACATGACACAACAACAGACTACCAATCGCTTCACCTTTCGGACCTTCGTCCTGCTTCTTGTCCCGATCATCCTCCTGATTGGAGTGATCGCTCTCTTCCTGTCCACCGGCGGAGGCTTGGACCTGGAGTCACCCGCACCCGTTGAAAACCTGGACATCGAACGCCATAACCTCGAGCATAACTCTATCGAGTTGCAAGTCCGCAATACGGGACCTGAAGAATTGACAATCGCCTCGGTGATCATCAATGACGCTGTTATGCCGTTCCAGGTGTCACCCAGTACAACAATTCCCCGACTCGGAACCGCAAACATTCAAGTCAATTATGCCTGGTCGTATGGAGAGGCATATGGAATAAAAATTCTTACCAGTAACTCCGTGCCCTTTGAAACAGAGATCCCTGTAGCGTTCGAAACCCCTCAACCGTCGAATGCGACATTCTGGGGCTTCACACTCATTGGCCTATATGTTGGCGTAATCCCCGTATTCCTTGGAATCTTCTGGTTCCCGGCACTAAGGCAGCTCGGTCGCCGCACGATGACCTTCCTCATGGCGGCAACGGCAGGCTTGCTGATCTTCCTAGGTTTGGATACTCTCGCTGAGGCATTGGAATTTGCCGCCGAAGTACCATCCTCTTTTCAGGGAATCGGTTTGATCGGCATCGGCGCGGTAGCAACCTTCATGCTGTTGGATGCGATCTCAAAGAAACAGACAGAAGCCACCGGCAGTGAAGTCGATCGAAGACTGTCCATTGCCTTCATCATCGCAGTGGGCATCGGCTTCCACAACCTCGGCGAAGGACTCGCCATTGGCGCGGCGTATAACGTTGGTGAAGTTGCGCTTGGCACCTTTCTCGTCGTTGGCTTCATCATCCAAAACATCACCGAGGGACTCGGCATCATCGCCCCTGTTCTCCGCGATAGACCCGGCATCAGCAAACTCGCGTGGATGGGACTCATCGGCGGCGGACCCGCCATCATCGGCGCATGGATCGGCGGGTTTTCGCCCTCTCCATTCCTTGCTGTCCTCTTCCTTGCGATTGGCGCCGGCGCGATCTTCCAGGTGATCTATGAAATCGCAAAATTGATCCAAAAAGACACGGCTAAAGAATCCATGCCGATGACCGTGTTCAGCGGAGTGTTAACCGGCATGATGGTGCTATGGTTTACAGGATTAATGATCAAGTAGGAAATCCAGATGGAAGTTCTTTACAGCCCCCTTCGCATTGCAGGCCTGGTTGCTTTCCTTGGCGCGTTCATCTATGCTGTAGGCGATGTACTGCTTCTTGCAAGCAAGGTCAATCTCGATGAGTATCCAAAGCTGAGAACCTATGCAAAGTTGCTCTCGGATTCAGAAAAAATGGTTGCGCTTTCCCCCAACCGCATGATCTGGGGCGCGCTTGTCGGTGTCTATGCCACGCCGTTGGTACTGCTCGGCTTTTGGCAGGTGTATCAAGGTTTGGGCGGCGCGAATGAATTGGCTGTGCTGGCAACCGTCGGCTTGTTCGGAAGCGCGTCCGTCATAGGCGCATTTGTGCATGGGTCATTCTATTATCTGGGAGAATATATCCAGGCTTTGAACAATGTCGAGGAGTCGTCTCAATCGATCATCGCAGACATGATTGGGCGTCATAAAAATGTATTGATCGCCGGTTACGTGCCCTTGATGGTGATGATTGTGATCGCATCCATTCTGTTCTCTGTGCTGGTCGCCACACAAGTGACAGCATTCCCCGAATGGGTCGCGTGGATCAATCCTGTAACGATGACCATTGCATGGATGATCGTCAAACGGATTCTCCCGCAATTCATTCGTGACTGGACAGAGGGCGCAGGCTTCAACATTGCCTACATGGCATTCTTTGGCTGCACAACTTTCGCGCTATGGAACGTTCAGGCATGAAACAACTAACAATTTCGATTCAAAATTACTTGAAAAATATTTACGACCTGACAGAGAACGGTGAAACCGCCAGCACGAACGCGCTGGCGGCGAAACTGAGCGTCAGCGCGCCGTCTGTGACAGGCATGATCCAAAAACTCTCCACTGCTGAACCACCTTTGGTCGAGTATCAAAAGCACCAGGGGGTTACCCTCACCAGAGACGGCAGGCGCGCCGCGCTCGAGGTCATCCGCCATCACCGCTTGCTGGAAACTTGGCTCGTGCAGACTCTTGGTTATTCATGGGACGAAGTACACGAGGAAGCTGAACGACTCGAACACGTCATCTCGGAGGATTTCGAGAGACGCATCGCGGCGGCGTTGGGACACCCGCTTCGCGACCCGCACGGAGAATTGATCCCGACCGCTGATCTAAAGATGCCGTTGGAGGAATCGACCCCGCTTTCCTCGCTTCGACCGGGTGCCAAATTTTCTTCTACAAAAAT
>DNDO01000103.1:17356-24959 GCA_003484265.1 Anaerolineae bacterium | reverse complement strand
GAGAAGTCCAGGATGTCGTTGATGATGGCGAGCAGGGCGTCGCCTGAGTTGCGGATCGTCTCGGCGTAGTCGCGTTGCTCCTTATTGAGTGGCGTATCAATGAGCAGGCCGCTCATGCCGATGACGGCATTCATCGGGGTGCGGATCTCGTGACTCATCGTGGCGAGGAAGGAACTCTTGGCTTCGTTGGCAGCTTCGGCGGCGGCCCGCGCTTCCTGTGCTTCCTTGAATAGGCGTACATTTTCGATTGCGATCACCGCCTGACTGGCGAATGTTTGCAAAAGCGAGATCTGCTTATCTGAGAACGGTGCGGGATTGTTCTTTCCCACGCCAATGGAGCCAATGGCTTCACCCTCGCGCATCATTGGTACAAATAGAATGCATCCCATATCCTGTGACTCTGCATATTGACGCGTTAATTCGGGAATGTCCGGGTCATTCTTCGTATCGGGAATATGTACAACCGCGCGATCTAATACGGCGCGGGAAGAGAGACTGGTAGTTCTTGATAGTACAGCAGGGTAAAACTTCCGGGCAAGTTCCAATGCCTCAGGAGTGTAGTTGAATCGGGCAACTTCATCGATCATGATTCCGTCTGTTCTATATACGCCGCAGAAGATACCTTTGCAGAGATTAACTGAATGTTGTGCAATGATATTCAATACGGGCTGGACATCCGTCGGTGATTCGGCAATCACACGCAGGATATCGCTGGTGGCAGTTTGCTGTTCAAGGTTTTCAGTTATCTCGCGATTTCTTTCCTTTGTCTCATTGAAAAGACGGATATTTTCAATTGCAATCACCGCCTGGTCTGCAAACACGCTCAGTAGTTTGATTTGGCTGTCATTGAATGCGCCTGGTTTATGTCTCGCAACCCCGATGGCACCAACTGCTATTCCTTCCCTCATCATGGGGATAAACAATCCGCTTTGAAATCCCTGGGCAGCAACCAATCGACGCGCAACATCTGGAAGGTCTGGCTCAGTATTGAAATTTGGTATATGCACGATTCTTTTTTCCAGAATACAACGGGCGGAGATTCCTGCGTCGTAATCTAGTGGGCGGGGATACTCCTCATGTGTTGCCTGAACAGCACTTTGATTAAAGCCCTTTATGGCTGTCATTTGCAGAGTCACACCATCCGTGAGGTAAACGGCGCTCAAGGTTGCAGAACAAAGCCTTAGGGCATGCTCAGAGATGACATTTAAGACTGGTTCAATATCAGTTGGTGAATTTGCGATTTCCTGTAGAATATTGCTGGTTGCTTTTTGCTGCTCAAGCGTTTCATTCATCTCGGCAAAGAGTTGTGAGTTCTGCACGGCGATCACCGCCTGGCGCGAAAGGCTAGTCAGGAACTCCAATTCGGGCTCGGTGTATTCATTGCCCTTGCCATGCCGCCAGACTGCCATGAGGCCTTTCAGTTCTTCGTTGGCGAGAAGAGGCACGGCGATCAGATGCTCGTCTGCCACTTCCACAGTGCCTTTGATCAGGACAGTGCGCGGGTCTGCGTTCGTGTCGTTGACGATCTCGCCCACCTTCGTCCGGGCAATATCTCCGAGCAGACCTTGGCCCAGTTTGATCGTGTCGTTGCGGAGTTCCTCCGCCTCGTGACCGACCGCCGCGATTGCTCGGAACGTTTTCCCGTCGCCTTCAGGGATGAAGAGCGCGCTCAGATCGCCGTCAAGCAGGTCCATCGCGTGCGTGGCAATGGATTTGAGCACAGTCTGGGCATCGAGGCTGGCGGAGATGTCACGGCCAACGTCCACCAGCGCCGACATTTCTTTTGCGCGGCGCTGGGTTTCGAGATACAGTCTCGCGCTTTCTATGGCGATTGCGGTCTGCCGCGCCACGCTTACGAGGAAATCCAGGTCTGGTTGGGTGAAGAGAGGGTCTGGATTTTCGCGCCAGACCATGATTCCGCCAATGGTCTGGCCGCGTGAGATCAATGGCGCTCCCATCATAAATTCCCTTACGTCCTCTGCTTCAGGTGTGCCAGGTACATGATACACACGCGGATCATTCGCAGGGTCGTTCACGAATTCTGCGACCCCGCTCCCAAGAATGTTTCCTATGATACCGACATTTGGGGTCACAACAACAGTTTTTATTTCATCAATGTATTTACCGAGCGCCACAGCTGTGCGGAATGTATCGTCGTCCGATTCGCGCATGGTGATGGCAATATCGCGTACGTGCAGGATCTCCTTGGCGTGAGAGGCGATTTTTTCGAGAACAGTCTCAAGGTCGCGTGAGGCGGCGATATCGTTGCCGATCTCTGCCAGGGTTGCCATCTCCCTGGCGCGGCGCTGGGTCTCGGCGTGCAGTCGCGCGGTGTGGATGGCAGCGCCCGCGTTGGCGGCGATGGTGGTCAGCAGGCGCAGGTCGTTATCGTCATACACTCCCTCCTCGGTCACGCTCTGCACTGACAAAACGCCGATGGTCTCGCGCCCCGATTTGATCGGCACACCGAGATATGAAAGGGACTCACGCCCGATGAGCGTGGTGCCAAGTTGGGCGCGGCGTTCCTTGATATCCTTGTTGATAAGCAGCGGCTCGCCTGTCTCGATGACCCTGCTCGTCAGCCCTTCGCCCAGCTTGACGACGGTGAAATACTCGCCATGTTGGTAGGGGAATCGGATCAGGTCCGTTTGGGAATCGAGCAATGCGACATAGGCGATATCGGCGTCGAACGTATCGCGCATCTGACTCCCGATCAGCTGGATCATCGCGTCGAGTTCCGTTTCCGCCACGAGCGCCTGACTGATCGTGCTGATGGCGGAGAGTTCCGCGGCACGTTCCTGCTCGGCGTTGAAGAGACGCGCGTTCTCAAGCGCAATGCCCATACTGCCCGCGAGCGTTTGCAGAAGGCGCACATCGGATTCGGAGAAGGCGTTCTCTCGCTCCATGTTTTGCAGACTGAAATAACCATTGACATGTGTCCCCGTTCCAAATGGGACATAAATCAACGATTTGGGATTCTGTGTCCCTTCTATGGTTTTCAAGCCATATCGTTCAGACTCTTCCTCAGAATTTTCATTGATAACCACTGGTTGGCGGGTTTCGATCAGGTGTTTGGCCAGCGGGCTGAATGGCAGTAATTCATCGTCGTAAATCCGTTGACTTTCCTCGAATGCGTAATCCAGTTTTGCCACCTGCTTCTCATGGTCGAACGAACTGATGATGGTGGACTGCGCGCTGAACATATCGCGGATCTTATCGCCGACCAGGTCGAAGATGGCTTGCATATCCAGCTTGGATGCCAGCCCCTCCTGGACGGAGTTGATGATCGCCAGTTCCTGCGCACGCTGCTCGGTTTCCTTGAGCAGGCGCTGGGTCTCATCGAACAGGCGGGCGTTTTCGAGGGCAACACCCATCGAGGATGCGACCGTGGTGAGGAGGCGCACTTCCGACTCGCCGAAGGCGTATTCCTTTTCGTAATCTTCAACAATGATCGAACCTACCACGCGGTCACTGCCGACGATATCCACCTGGGCGCTCGATTTACCCGACTCTGTGCCAGGGATAATCTCAATCGTGGACATTTCAGCCGCAGTGTTGATAATGCGCGGCTCGCGTCGTGAAGTCAAAACTTCCCAGCTGGTGGTTTCTGGCGGTGCTGGTGGAATATCCAGCCGCACACCATGTTCATATTCATAAAGGTAATGGACGAGTTTTTCTTTTTCGTCATACCAGCGGATTCCAATCTCATCGGTGTGCAATACATCCCGTAATTTGTTGCCGATCAGATCGACAATTGCTTGGAAATCCAGTTCAGCAGCAAGGCCTTGTTGGATGCTGTTAATTACTGTCAGTTCCGCCGCGCGGTCTTCGGTGATCTTGAGCAGGCGCTGGGTCTCGTCGAAGAGGCGTGCGTTTTCGAGGGCAACGCTCATTGAGTTGGCGAGGGTGGTCAGCAGGCGCCGGTCTGATTCGGAGAATGCATGTTCACGGTCCACATTTTGAAGCGAGATGACGCCTTTCACATCCTGGCCGACGATCATCGGCACGTCGAGGCGGGATTTAATATCCTCGCCTGCGATGACCTCGGCAGATTCTCCGATGATTTTTGCTTCTTCTACATGCAGGTTTTCATTGATCATTACTGTCTCGCCTGATTCGAAAATATACCCGGTGATCCCGGCCGGCGGGCGTGATTCGATGGTGAGACGTTCCTCTTTTTCGATGGCATAGGGAAAATGAGCCAGGTTGGACTCTTTATCAAGCGTGACGATCAAAACAACTTGCGCGTCGAAGATCTCCTGGATTTTGTCTCCGATCAGATCATAGATGGCTTGCATATCCAGTTTGGATGCAAGCCCTTGTTGCACGCTTGTGATGACAGCCAGTTCGGCATTGCGCTCCTCGGTTTCTTTGAGCAGGCGCTGGGTCTCGTCGAAGAGACGGGCATTCTCGAGAGCCACGCTCATCGAGTTCGCAAGGGTTTGCAGGAGGCGAACATCGGAATCGCTGAAGGCATTTTCACGATCTACATTGCCGACATTAACCACCCCTCTGGGCTCATTGTTGACAAACATTGGCACGTATATTGCTGATTTGGGAAGTTCTTCGTTTCCGAGAAGGATCGACCCTACCTCATCCATGTGCTTTTGCATATTTTGATTTATTACCACTGGCTGGCGGGTACGTAAGGCTTTCGGACCGAAACCATTTTCATCATGCAAGATCGGATCCTGGTTGAGTCGTCTCCCTTTTTCAATTAGGTATGGATAATGTTCCAGATTTGTATGTTTATCCAATACCATGATAAAACAGGATTGGGCATCAAATATTTCACGGATTTTATTGCCGACTGCATCATATATTCCCTGCATATCTAATTTTGCAGCCAGCGCAGCCTGAACGCTGTTGATGATCGCCAGCTCTGCATTACGCTGTTCGGTCTCCTTGAGCAGGCGCTGGGTCTCGTCGAAGAGACGCGCATTTTCGAGCGCGGTTCCCAACGACGCGGCGATGGTGGTCAGCAGGCGGATTTCAGATTCGCCGAAGGCATTCTCGCGCTCTAGGTTTTCAATGTCAACAATACCAATAACCCGATCGCTGCTGATAATAGGAACATTAATCATTGATTTTGGCATTTCAGTGCCCGGGGTAATTGCCCCGTCTATAAAATCAATGATTTCTTGTAAAGTATTATGAATTTGGGGTTGAAGTGTCTTGGCGAGTATTTCAAATGTACCTCCAGCCCGGGGCGGTGCCGGGGGGATTTCCAGCTTCTTATTATTTTCATATGCATATAAAGTATGAATAAGGTTTGTACCTTTTTCATACCAAGTGATTCCAAGATTTGGTGTGTTGAAAATCTCCCGCAATTTATCGCCGACCAGATCCACAATAGACTGGAAGTCCAACTCGGCGGCGAGTCCCTGCTGAATGGAGTTGATGATCTGCAATTCAGTCTCGAGCTGGGCAAGTTGTTGATCAAGGCTTTGGTGTTCTTGAGAAGAGATTTGCCTGGTTCGTGACCGGGATGATTTTTGTCCTTTGGTTTTCAATGATGTTTTGGCGGCCTTCGCTCTTGCTTCAACCTTTGGCTTTCGTTTCCCCGTTGCCTTCTTGACAGCCTTGCGTACGGCCGATGACTTATTTGCCATATCCGTTGCTCCTCAGTCGTCTCGTTTGTTACACATTTATTGTTAAGGTGAGTAACGTTTACATTATACCTTTTTGAATTTTTAGGAACGGCGCAAAAGCGACACAATTTCCCCGATAAATAATGTTAAGTTTCCTTATCTTGGGTTGCAGGCATATTCGTCCGCAACTCACGCAGCATTTGCTGGTCGAGCAGGGTGCCGTGCGGCAATTCGATCCTGCTCAGGCGTTCAGCCATGGTCGCAAAGAAGATCCGTTTCAAGCCATCGTATTTCTTCGCCAGTTCCCTCATCACCTTCGCTGGAATGATCAGGAATTCGCTCTCTTCCTCAGTAATGATATTGACCGTCCGCGTTGCGCCGGTCAGCGCCGCGATCTCGCCAAAGAAATCACCCTCGTGCATTGTACTCGCAATAATATAGTCATCATCCTGGATATAGCCGGCCGCCGCACTCCCTTTCAAAATAAAGTAGGCCATGTCGCTTATCTCGCCTCGATAGACGACGATCTTGCCGCCCGGCGCCTCGGCGACCAATGTCTGTGATGCGAGCTGATCGCGTTCCTTTGGACTCATCTCTGTCATCTCTTTCATATGCCCGATGAACCGGTCAATTTCGGACCTTGTAGCTGTCCGCCCGGACCCAAGCCTGGGCGCCGCCTCAGCCCCTCTCAGCAGACTCAATGTCCGTTTCCATTCTGCGGCGGGCTGTCCCAGCCCCGGCAGGATCAAAACGACAATGCCAGCAAGCAACAATGCAAACGAACTGATGATGAAAAGAGTTCGCACGTTGATCACATCCGCCAGCCCTGCGATTGCCATGCCGGCCACGAACATCACGTCGCGCACCACAAAGAACGCGCTGTTCACGCGTCCGCGCATTTCACGCGGTGTGGCGCGTTGGATGACGAGCTGTCTTCCGATGAATGACGGCGCGTTCAACAATCCCGAAAGCCCCATCAGGAAGATTGCAACCGAAATAACGTTCGAGAACGAGTAGAGAAGGGTCGCAACCGCCATGCTCAAATAACTGATAACCAGCCACTGTCCCTCACGGATGCGGTCTGCCAGCCGCGCCATTATCACAGCACCTATCGCAACCCCGATCGCTTCCGCGGCTTGTTGCAGACCGAAGTGAAATTCCGTCGCGTTCAATTCACGCATCGAAAAAGGCAGGATCAATGTATTTTGCAAGCCGAAGATCAAAAATATCGGCGCGCCCACGATGAACAACGAACGCAGAATGGGAACAGTGCTGACGACATTCAACCCCGCCTGCAGGTTTTGTCCGATCGCGCGGATACTGGTATTTTCCACATCGGGCAGTGCGGGTACGCGCGTATACAGAATGAGCAAACCCGATACCAGGAAAGACAGCGCATCCAGATAAAAAGCCCACTCGATATCCAGACTCGAAGCGATCAATCCCGCTGCGGCAAAACCGATGGTGGTTGAACCGACTGATGATATCGCCATCAACGCGTTCGCCGCCGACAGCTCTTCATCATCCGCCACTTCGGGCAGGACGCTGGCGTGCGCCGAGTCAAAGAATTGGGTAACGGCGCTCGTCAACGCTACGAGGATATACAACCAGTTGATATTTAATGGGATAAGGAAGGGGATGATAAAAATCAGAATTGCGCGAAGCAGGTCTGCGGTGAGCATGATGCGTTTGCGGTCGTAACGGTCCACAAAGACGCCTGCGATTAATCCGATCAAAATGGTGGGCGCCGATGTCGCGATCAACATCAATCCCACGCTGAGCGCGGAGCCAGTTACGCGGTAGACCAAGATCGACGCAGCAAGCGTTGTCAGCGCGCTTCCCATCGAAGAGATGAGTTGCCCAAACCATAACAGCGTAAACGAGCGATTGCGAAAAACGGAAAACATCGATTGCGACGTGCGCGCCATACGCTCTCCTCAATATCGAATACGATCTTGCCGAAAGTTTATCAGCCTTTCAACATTGCCGCTATGTTTTGCATGGTTTTGAAT
>DNDO01000103.1:12613-17143 GCA_003484265.1 Anaerolineae bacterium | reverse complement strand
GTGCTCCAATTAAACATGTCGGTCACCACTGGTTTGGATCTGGCGGATTGTGAGGCGGGTGTAAGCATACCGCAATGCAAATGGATGATATAAATTGGTAAGAAGTGTGGAGTGAGTATTCTCTAAATTATAATTATTCTACTAGGCAGTCAATGGCTTGATCATCGAAAAAATGGCCTTCTGCCATCAGTTGATGAATTATGAATTACATTCCCTGTTATCCCGGCCATTCAATATGAGCATCAATAGCCGCCTGCTTATGATTTTTCTTGCGTTGATCGCGTTGCCGTCGCTGATGATTGGGGTGCTGGCGATAAAAAATGCAAGGGAAAATATTGAGTCGCGGGTAAAAGCGCGCCTGTCATCCGTTGCGGATCTTAAAGCGGGGCAGATTTCAGATTGGCTTGTTGACCGTAAAAGCGATGCCCTCCTGATCGCAAACAATTTTCTCAATGAGGAACATTTTACAATCATCCTGGACCCAAACTCCGATCCTGAAAAACGGATCGCTTTCGCAGGCTTCCTTACTGATAACATAGTGAGCATCCAACAGGCGAGATTGGGTTATAAGGAAATCATGTTCGTTGATATTAATGGGCGGATTATTCTTTCCACGGATCCCGATCGGATCGGGAAAAACCTTTCGACTGACCTTTCCGTTATTAAGACGCTTTCATCCCCTTCTGGCGAGCATACCGAGGATATACACCTCTCAACTGACGGCACCTTGGAGATGACATTCGGTCATGTCCTTCATAAAGTGGATCTCTTAACCAATAAGACGTTAAAGGAGATTAATGGTGCGGTAATCATCCGCGTTCAAATGGACGATACTATTTACCCCTTGATCGATAACTGGCCAGATCGCGGTGCGACGGGGGAAACATTGCTTGTTAGGCCGGAAGGTGATGAGATCGTGTATTTGAATCCTTTACAAGGCAATGATTTTCAGCCATTAAGTTTTTCAATTAATAGATCTGCGAGTAATGCCCAGCCGGCTCATCTTAGTGTATCTGGAAACAATGGAATTATCACTGCATCTGATTATGCGGGAGACGAAGTCCTTGCTGCGTACCGCTCGATTCCCGA
Organism: Anaerolineae bacterium; assembly: GCA_003484265.1. Lineage (GTDB taxonomy): Bacteria > Chloroflexota > Anaerolineae > Anaerolineales > Villigracilaceae > Defluviilinea. Next base: position 16,054 of record DNDO01000103.1, on the reverse strand, counting down.
AATGGGCTGGGGTCTGGTTGTCAAACAGGATGTCAGCGAAGCCTTTGCTCCCGTCTCCGATTTGACAAAACAGTGGCTCTTGATAACATTTATTATTCTTTTTATTGGGGTTTTGGTTTCCGTCATTCTCGCCCGGACGTTGATAAGACCTCTGGAACGATTGGTGTCAGTCACCCGTCTGGTTGCGAATGGGGATTATTCCACACAGGTATCGATCGATCGTAATGATGAGTTGGGCGACCTCGCAAAAAGTTTTCAAGCCATGGTTCATGCGGTGCGTGAACGTGACTCGAATCTAAAATCCCATAGCGAGGAATTAAGCGCGTTATTTGATCTCTCAAAAATGCTGATGAGCACCCTTAGAAAATCAGAGATAGTGGATTACGCGCTCAACTTTTCCATCAACGCGACGAGTTGCTCAGCGGGGGCAGTGCTTCTAACGAACAAATCGACAGAAGCGTTATTGGTGGAAGTTGTGCGCAATTTGCCCGCCAGTTTATTGGGACAACAACTTCCGATTGATATCCACACTGAACCTGGATATTCGCTGGTCCATCGGGAGCCATTTTACATTTCCGATATTAGAGATGATAACAAATTTAATGCTCTTTCGATTTTCCGTGCATCTGACGTTCGAGCAATCCTATCCGTTCCGCTTCTGATTGGAGACCAGCCGTTAGGAGCGATCGTTCTCCAGTCATTTGAGCCGCGAGAATTTACCGAAAATGAGATTCATGTCGTTACAGCCATCGCTAACCAGGCTGCGCTGGCGCTCGAACGTGCCCAGCTCTTTGATGATCTTAATGAGTCTTATGACCGCACATTGCAGGCACTGGTCGCGGCTCTCGATTTCAGGGATAAAGAAACCGAGGGTCACTCGCAACGGGTTGTTGCTTATACGCTTGCCCTGGCAGATCAGATGGATTTTCCGGCGGACGATCTCTCAACGTTAAGGCGCGGCGCCTTATTGCATGACATTGGCAAGATCGGTGTTCCCGATTCCATTTTGCGCAAGCCAGGCCCATTGACATCGGAAGAATGGGAGATCATGCATAAGCACCCAAGTTGGGGGTTTGATATTCTTTCCGGTATCCCTTTCCTTGAATCTGCCGCGGAAATCGTCAAATCACATCAGGAAAGATGGGATGGAAATGGGTATGACCGCGGACTTGCCGGAGAAAATATTCCACTCGGAGCACGGATATTTTCCGTTGCGGATGCTTTTGATGCGATCACTTCGGATAGACCTTATAGAAGCGGCCGATCGTATGCCGTGGCTCTCGATGAGATCGTGAATGGAAGCGGTTCACAATTCGACCCGCATGTCGTTGATGCATTCAAAAGGATGCCCGAGAGTATATGGGCGGACTTGAAAAACAAAGTCATGTCGAGCCGCACCGAACTCGTTCTGCCTCCAACGCCGAAAGGCGACCAACTGCTAAAAAACTTGCCCAATGAACTCAAGGCATTCAGTCGGCTGATAATGACCCTGGGGAACTCACCAAAACCGGATGAATTTCTGAATGATGCTGTACGAACCTCCGTGGATGTATTGGGCGCTGAGGCTTGTGGGATCTTCCTGTATGATCAAGAGAACGATTCACTGTCTCTGGCGGCAGACCATGGCTTACCCGAAGCTCTTAAAAAACACTTTATGCGGTTTCCGGTAAATGGCTTTCATAATGAACAAGTGATCAGAGACGGGTGCATCAGACTGCATGAGGATTGGAGAAAAATTCCTGCATTTATCGATATTAGTCAGGCGAACGACCGCCCGGAATGGCAAAATTATCTCTGTGTGCCATTGATCGCCGCTGGAGAGACAACCGGTGTAATGGGGTTATTCAGCAAGCCATCGTCTCCATTTGACGAAAGCAGGATGCATCTGTTTGGATTGATGGGTGAGCAGATCGGTCTCGCATTAGTGAACGCTCGGCGCATGAATTCCATAAGACAACTGGCAATTACCGACGGGTTGACCGGTGCATATAATCGCCGATATCTTAATGAATTTATTGAACAGGAATTGAAACGACACACACGTTACAATCACGAGATATCCTTGATCCTTTTAGACATAGACAATTACAAACAGTACAACGACAAATTTGGTCATTTGGCTGGGGATCAGGCTCTTCATGAGTTCGTTTCCTTGCTTCGTCGAAATATCCGCACGTTTGATTTTGTAGCGCGTTATGGTGGAGATGAATTTGTGATCGTTTTACCGGAAACGATCGAAGCTGGGGCGAATAACGTAGCCAAAAAAATCCGCAATGCCGTGAACGCCTATAAATTTCCCCACGCTTCGCTGACAGTAAGCCAGGGACTTGTGCACCTTCAACAAACATCAAATATACAATTAAGCGAGTTCCTTAATATGGCGGATCAAGCACTGTTCCGTGCCAAGCAACAAGGTCGGGACGCTATAGTCATATGGAAAAATAATTAGTTTAATTGGAATGATCATCGGCCGTTCGCCAAGGCTCGAATATTTTGGATAGACATGGACGGGACCAGGTCACAACCTGGCCAGACCGCGTCAACGCCCGCCTCTTTTGCCTTTTGAACTGCTTCCGTTATATCAGCCTCATCTCCCCGCAGCAGAGTCTCAACTGGATCAATGTTCCCAAACAGGAGTGTATCCTTCAACGCCTTACGCGCCGCAACGAGATCCGTCAAGTGATCTACGGATACCGCATCCGCACCCGTCTGTGCCAGCAAATGCAAAGACTTGTCCATCTGTCCGCACACTGACAACACGGTCGGCTTCGGCAAACGATCGATCAAATCCCTCTCTGACGGAAACACAAACTGCTCATACTTGAGCGGTCCGATGAAACCTGCCGACCCGCCCATATCGTGGATTGTGATAAGGTCCGCGCCAGCTTCGATATAAGCATTACCAATGTCCGCAAGGAAGTCGGTCAGATGGTGTAGTGCATTGAGTACCATGGCGGGTTCCGATTTCATTTCACTGAACAAATTCTGTGCCTTGCAGATGTAAATCAGCAGGGTATAAGGTCCCGGGATCAGACCCGATATGACAACATGATCCCCGATATCTTTTTTGACCAGCCTTATTACCTCACAAATTAACGGGATTCGCCCTCGTTGTCTGGGACTCAATTCAGAATCGGAGGAGAAACGATCCACAATCTCATGACTGGACTGAAATAATAACTTGTTGACTTGCGGGAACATATTCTCATCCCCTTTATAAAACCCCAACTCCGCCCCCAACGCTTCCGCAGACGAACATAAGTCCAACGGCAGCGTCGCAGACGGCATTCCCGTCAACTTGAACGTGCTTGCCGCCGCCCGGGCCATCTTCCCTGCATCGTGATGGACGTCATGCAAGGATAATCTTTCGCTATCAAGCCCCTCGGATGTAATATGAATCAACCCGCTAAATACTGGACTGCTCCCTATCTTTTTCCCCAC